>CAVDHX010000050.1:0-24543 GCA_963609095.1 Sphaerochaetaceae bacterium
TATTGTCCCTAAGTTACTGATTTCAATTTCATATAACATGTAATCATTCGGAACTAATCCTACATTAAAAGTTGCTGAAGAAGAAGTGTAAGTTGGAGCCTTTACATTATAAGCATTTGTTCTAACATTGCTACTTCTGATATTAGTAATTTCTATATCTAAATTTGATAGTTCTGTAGATATTTCATTTTTTTTAAGTTGGATATAAAATGTGACACATCCTGTTGTAATATTATTTTTTCTTCCATTTACTCTCATACTTTTATCCTCCTATACTGTATCAAAGATTATCTTATCCTGCGAATTTTTTTACAATAAATTTACAAAAAATGATTACAAAAATGTAATTCAATTTTTATATAACTTGCATTTTATTAAAGTAGAGAGCATCAAATCAAAGTTAGGTATTTGCAAGTTATCAATTGCTTCAGCTTTATTTGAATGCAATTTAATTTTTTCTAGTTTAAATTTTGCGACTACATCTAAAGTTGATTGAATATCTATTATATCTAAATTATCAATTATATTTTCTTCATATGTTTTTAAATTAGTTTTTATTAAGGTTGGTTTTTTTACAAACGTTTTAATTTGTAAAGAAGGTGTCTTTTTATTTTTTAAAGCATTAACTAGTTCTGTTGATGATATTACTATAGGTTTTATATTTTCTTTTGGATTAATTTGTTTTGCGACATTACTTTCTATGGGCTTGCTCTCAAAGATAGTTTTATTATTTGCTTTCAGTAATGATGAAGCATAAATATTATTTAATGTTTCGTCTTTTTTATGTAATTTTTCTTTTGGATTAATTTCTTTTATTTCTTTATGATCATTAATCTCTATTGGTTTACTATCAAAAATAGTTTTATTATTTGTTTCCAGTAAAGATGAAGCGTAAATATTATTTAATGTTTCGTCTTTTTTATGTAATTTTTCTTTTGGATTAATTTCTTTTATTTCTTTATGATCATTAATCTCTATTGGTTTACTATCAAAAATAGTTTTATTATTTGTTTCCAGCAATGATGAAGCATAAATATTATTTAATGTTTCATCTTTTTTAATAGGATTATTTTCAATTATTTTTTGCGATGAAATTGATGATGAGTCAAATATATTATCTTTGGCATTTAATTTTATTGATTCTAATTTATCTACATCAAATTTAAAAGGTTTTAATTTTGGTATACTTGTTTTACTTTTATCTGCTATGTTGATATATCCATATTTAGAATTATCAATTTCAATTGTTTTAATTTTAGCTGTTTTTTTATTTTTTTCTAATGTTTTAATTTCATTTTCTATTTCTTTATTTCTTCCATTAAGTATATCGGTTACTTTGTTAATTCCATTTATAATTAAAATTGATATTATTTGAAGCGTGAATGTGCCTATCAATAATTGCATTAAGGTTAAAACGTCATTATTAACATATAAGGCATTATCTTTATAAATATTAATGCTTTTTGCTTTTACTATCGTTAATATAAGTACAAATAATAGCTGAACAAGGGCGAATGATGTTATATTAATTATTTTATTTATTTTATACATTTTTTTACTAAAGAAGCTTATTAAAGCAATTAATGAGCAAGCTACTACAACAATAAATAGTGTAATGAAATTTGGAAAATATAAAACCATAAAAAGTCCATCCATTAAGTTATCGAATAGTTTAAATATTAAATCACCACCGATAATTAAAACGAATAGAATAACAATTGAATAAACAATGATAAAAGCTTTTTTACCGTGTTTTTTTTGTAATAACCAGATTATGATAGGAACTAATAAAATTATGATAAAAAGTGGGTGCTGGAGCATATTATCAAAAAATATTTGAAATTTATCTAATAGTGATAGCTGTTTCATGATACCCACCTCGTTTCTATTTTATCATTTTATCTTAATTATTAATAGATTTTTTATTTATCTTTTGTTTTATTTTTATAATAAAATTTTTACCTAATATGTCTGATATTGTGTTTGATTTATAGGCTACTATAAAGTATAATACAACTCCAATTGAACCATATATGATTATATAAATTATGGACATTCCTCTAGAAGATGAATAACATGGAATGAATAAATTTATAATGGATAGCCCTAAGACCATAATTAATGTACACATTACTGTTTTTATAAATGTTCTAATTGTTTTTAAATAATTGATTTTTGTTATTTTTTTAATTTGTTTTAAAAGCCAGAATAATTCAAGTGTATCAATAATTATGTTAAGAGTTATTGTAGCATAATATGCTTCTAATCCTAATAAGTTAAATAAGTGCATCATTGGAACATTTAATAATATTTTAGCAATTAAAGCTCCTATTAGGGCTGTTATTGTTACTTTAGTATTATTCATAGATTGGTTGGTATTAACAGAGACTGAACAAATGGCAAGCGGTATTTGTGATAAAATCAGTAAACTAAATATAGAACTATTTAGTTCATCATATCCATAAAATACAGTCCATACTGCTTTTGACATAAAGCTAATGCCTACGGCTAATGGAATAATTACTAAAAATAAAGTTTGTAGTGCTTGCGTTATTTTAGAATTAACTTCGTCATAATTTTTAACCGCGTATGCGGATGCAATTGTTGGAATTAAGCTTGTAATAATTCCTGTTGATACAGCCATAACAATCATGTTAAGTTTTGAACCCCATGTTTCAATTACACTAACTACGTTTTCACTAATGTTTGTTGTATATCCAAGGCCTACTAACCCTTTAACAACTGTAAATACATCTACTAAAACAAAGGTAGATTCTAGTAATGATATAATTACAAAAGGAAGGGCATAAAATATAATTTTACGAATTAAGTCTTTTGTTGTAATGCTTTTTTCGGCATTTTTTATTGGTTCGTTTCGCTTTAAATTTTTACTTTTTTTAATTTTATAAAATACATAAAAATATGCGACTAAAGCGCCTACGGTGGCTCCGAACACTGATATACCAACGGCCGTGTTTAATGATAAATGGAATACTTTTAGGGTTAAAAAACTACCTGATAGTATTACAAAAACACGAGCTAGTTGTTCTAAAATATCAGCTATAGAAGATACTTGCATGATTTTATGACCTTGTAAATATCCTTTTGATACGCTTAAGAAAGGAACTACTAAAATGGCTGTAGATATAATTCTAATTACCATTGTAACATCTTCGGTTGTGTTTCCTCCTTTAACGCCACCAATGATTAAGTATGCAACGGTTGGAGCAAATATAAATAGTACTAAAAATGATATAATACATAAAATGGAAATTATTTTAAGTCCTATTTTGAATGTCCTTTCTTTTGTATTATAGTAACCCATTTCATTATATTCTGAAACCACCTTGCTCATAGCGACTGGTATTCCAGAAGTTGCCAAATTTAAAAATACATTATATATGGAATATGCATAACTATATAAAGCACCGCCCTGGGTTCCGATAATAGCATAAAATGGAATGACATATACTAGTCCAATAACTTTGCATATGACAATTCCAATTATTGAAATGGCGGCTCCAGCTAGAAAACCGGTTTTTTTCATAACAACACCTACCTATAAACAACTAAGGCTGAAAAACAATATATTTGTTCTTCGGAAATTGCAATAGCTGTAGAAAATTTTATATCAATAATTTCTGGTTCTTCTTCTTTTATGAAATTATTAATCATATCTTCTAAGTCTTTTTCATGACTTTCATCAAAAATTTTTACTTTCATTATATCACCATATTTAATATAACAAAAATAGATTATTTAATATGTCAAATAAAGGCTAATGCCTTTATCTGTAACTGGTAAATTTTACTCCTTGGGCTGGTATGTTTTTAAGCCAAGTTTTAGGATCTATTCTACCACTGTTACTAGTAGTAAGACCGTTGAATAAATTTAGATGAACATGTCCTCCATAAGCACATGGATCAGTATATCCTCTACCACCAATTTGTCCTAAAACAGTTCCAGGGTTAACCCACTGACCTAAGCTTACGCTTCTATTTGTTAAATGCCAGTAAGATGTAGTATAACCATAATCAGGATGATATACATAAATAATATGATTACCACATGTACTTGTAGAGCCATCTTTATAGTTTACAACTTGACCACTTGCAACTGGATAAACATTAGATACTGAACCATTTGAAAAGTCAATACCTGTATGAAATTCACCTGTACGCCATCCATAACCGCTTGTAACTTGACCACTTGTAAGAGGCATATATGTGCCATTGTAATTAGCTGAACCACCAGAGTTGCCTTTAGATTGTTTTGCTATTCTAGCCTGACAAGAACTCATTGTTTCACTACCACTACATCCTAATGAAATTAAGTTATTAATTAAACTAATTGTTTCTTTATATTCTTGATCTTGGGTAAGCATACCTTCACTTATTTTTTGAACTTCTTGATTTAATTTAGCCTCTAAGGTTGCTAGTTCTTGCTGCTTTTTAGTAAGTTCTGATTGTTTGCTGGCAAGTTCGTTTTTTTTGCTTTCTAATTCTTTCGCACTTTTATTATATTCATTTATTAGTGTTTCATTATAATTACCTAGTTGTTCAGCAACAGAAACCCTATAAATAAAATCGGTAAAGTCGGTTGCTCCAAAGATATATTCTAAGTAATTATTTTCGCCATCAGTGACTTGAACAAAACTCATGATATCTTTCATTTGTTCATTTTTTTTATCAATGCTTTTTTGAATTTTTTCTATTTGATTTTGAACATTGGTAACTTCACTTTGGATACTTGAAATTTGACTTTCAACTTCTTGTTTTTGTTTAGTAGCTTCATTTTTTTCAGCTTCTGTTTCAGCTTTTTGACTTTTAGCTTTATTGTATGCATCTCTATTAGCTTGAGCTTCACTTTTTAGTTCGTTTAATGTTTTCTGGGCTGCATAACCAGTCGATAAAAACATACTACAAGTAACTAAAATAGTTACAAATAAACAAACTTTTTTCATTTCTACCACCTTATTCTTTTAAAATGTTTACTGATTTTTTATAATCAGGCATATAATATTCAACCGTATTCCAAAATTCTTTTGAATGATCAAAATGAACTAAATGAGAAAGTTCGTGAATGATTACATAATCAATTTCATGAATACTATATTCAATTAATTTTGAATTTAAAGTAACTGATAAGTCTCTTTTGTTGCATACGCCCCATCTTGTTTTCATAGCTCTTATTTTTAATTTAGGAAACGGTATATCTTCATCAAATAAATTATAATTATATTCTAATCTCTCAGTAAAAATATGTTTAGTTTCTTTTTTTAACCATTTTTCTAATGAAGTATCATCTTTTACATATATTTTATCTTCTGCCATTTCTATATTTTCAAATGGTACTTTTATTATATCATATTTTTTACCCAAATAATAAAAAGCCTGACTTTTTTCTAGTTTTTTCTTAGCTTTTAATAATGCTTTATGCAAAAAATCTTTTTCATTATCTAAAATTGTTTTTACTTCTCTTTTAGTAACTAAATAATTAGTAGTCACATAAATTGTTAAGTCATCTTTTATTTTTATGTAAGTATTTTTATTATTTTTTTTTACTATTAATACTTTGTATGTTTCGCCATTTAATTTATAATCGAATGAGATTTCCATATAACCACCTACTACATTCTACCACATTTGAAGAAAGAAAAAAACTTCTTATAGAAGTTAATCAATTTTGGACGTGCAGTGGGGACATTTAACAGCTTTTATATTAATTTCACTATAACAATAAGGACAATTTTTAGTTGATGTTTCTTTTTTATTATGGTTTGTTTTATCTTTTATTTTATTTATTGTTTTTACTAAACAAAATAGTACAAATGCCATTATAATAAAATTAATTAAAGCGGCAATGAATGTTGATATGAATCCAGCAATATCCTGCCAATCATAGTGCACATGAGCAGTTACTACTTTTAAAATTGGATTTATGAAATTATCTGTAAGTGATGTTACTAATCCTGAAAATGATGTTCCAATTATTATTCCAACTGCCATGTCCATCATACTTCCTTTTAAAGCAAACTCTTTAAATTCATTTAGAAATTTTTTCATTTTCACACCTCGTTTTTATTTTAACAAATATATTTAGAAAATACTAGTTATTACTTACTATGCGGATGATATTCCTGATAATTTTTTTGCAGTTTTTCATTTGTAATATGTGTATAAATTTGAGTTGTTGAAATGTCAGAGTGGCCAAGTAATTCTTGAATACTTCTTAAATCTGCTCCATATTTTAATAAGTGCGTTGCGAATGAATGTCTTAAAGTATGGGGCGAAAATTCTGTTTTTATATTTTTTTCTTTAGCTAATTTTTTTAATATTTTAAAAAAACCTTGTCTTGTCATTTTATTACCATGATTGTTTAAAAATAAGTAGTTATTTTCCCCATGTTTAAATAATGCAGTTCTATGATATAAAATATAATTATTAATAGCTTCAGTAGCATATTCATTTAGTGGTATTATTCTTTCTTTGCTTCCTTTACCAAATATTCTAACCGTGCAGTTATTTACATCTATATCGTTTACATTTAAATTAATGAGTTCACTTACTCTAAGACCACTACCATACATTAATTCCAACATGGCTTTATTTCTATAATCAAAGTCTGTTTTCAAATTTATATCTAGTAATTTATTTACTTCCTTTTCTGATAATACTTTAGGCAATGTTTTAGGTTGTTTTGGATTACTAATTAAGGTAAGTGGATTTGTTTTTGTATATTTATTTATTTCTAGAAATTTATAAAAGCTTTTTAATGTGCTTATGGTTCTTGATACACTTAAGCTACTTTCTTCTTTTGATAAGTTTTGTATATATTTTTGTATATCTTCTTTTTTAATTTTATCATAATCTTTTTTAATATAGTTTGTGAATTTTTTTAAGTCTAAAGTATATGAACTAATGGTATTTTCACTGTATTTTTTTTCAAATCTAAGGTAATCTATAAACTCATCTATCATATTCTCACCTACTTTAATTTTATAGCAAATTTTATTTATTTACAAGTTTTTTAATGTGTTATAATGGTTATAAAGGAATGTGATATTATGAGACCACTTGCGGATATGATAAGGCCAAATAAATTAGAAGATGTAGCAGGTCAAAGACATTTAATTGGAAAAGGTATGGTTTTATATAATTTAATTAAACATGGTAAGATATTTTCTATGGTTTTATATGGCCCTTGTGGGACTGGCAAGACTACTTTAGCTTATACTATTGTTAATGAGATGAATTTAAAATATGAATTTTTAAATGCGACTATCAATAGTAAAAAAGATATTGATGATGTTATTTTAAAAGCTAAGGAAAATGATGGTATTGTTCTTATTATGGATGAGATACATAGATTAAACAAAGATAAACAGGATTTGCTTTTGCCTTATTTAGAAAATGGTTTAATTACCTTAATTGGTCTTACTACAGCTAATCCATATCATTCTATTAATCCTGCTATTAGAAGCAGGTGTCAACTTTTTGAAGTTAAACCTCTTAATGATGAAGATATTGCATTAGCTTTAAAAAAAGGATGTAAAAATTTAGATAATATTGTTATTAATGATGAAGCAATTAATTATATTGCTTTTATATCTGGTGGTGATTTAAGGTATGCTTATAATTTATTAGAAGTTGCATATTATGCTTCTGATGATTTTAAAATTGATATAGATAGCATTAAAAAAATTAATGGTAAACCAAGTTTATATATTGATAAAAATGATGATGGATATTATGATGTAATAAGTGCTTTTCAAAAGTCTATTAGAGGTAGTGATGTTAATGCGGCACTTCATTATTTAGCAAGATTAATAGTTGCTGAAGATTTAGATATTATTTTTAGAAGATTATCTGTTATTGCTTATGAAGATATTGGACTTGCTAATCCTGCTATAGGTCCTAGATTGGAAGCTGCAATTAAGGCGGCAGAAAGAGTTGGACTACCTGAAGCTAGAATTCCACTTGGTGAAATTGTTATTGATATGGCTTTATCGCCTAAATCAAATAGTGCTCATGTAGCTTTAGATATGGCAATAATTGATGTTAAAATGGGACATGTTGGTAAAGTTCCTAATCATTTAAAAACGCATAGTAAAGATTACAAATATCCGCATAATTTTAAAGGTAGTTATGTTAAACAACAGTATTTACCAGATGAAATTGTTAATAAAAAATATTATAATCCAAAATTAACTAGTAGGTATGAAACTAATTTAAAAAACATTTATGACCACATTAATAGGTTATAAATGTTTTATTTTAATATAAATAATTCTAAAGCTAAATCTTTATTTAATTTTCCAGTTTTAATTCCGATATCAATATCTGCTAGATCATTTAAATATTTAAGTAATGTTTTAGAAGAATAACTTCTACCATTTTGGATTGCTAATTTAACTCTATAAGGATGAATTTTTAAAATAGATGCAATATCTTTTTCAGTATATCCTTTTTTTAATAATTCTTTTGATTGATACATTATTCTAAATTGATTAGCTAATATAATAATTATTTTTAAAGGTTCTTCATTTATTTTAAGCATTTCATTATATATTTCTAAAGCATTTTCTTTATCGTTTTTTACTATTGAATCAATTAATTTAAATATATCAACTTCAACTTTTTTAACTGTTAAATTTAATATATCTTCTTTAGTTATTTTTTTATCTTCATCTTTATATATTTTTATTTTTTCTATTTCTTTTTTTATAATTAAAGGATTATTTCCTACTCTATTTATAAGAAAATTTAAAGTATTTGAATCTATGTCATAATCTTTTAATAAAGATTTTGCTAAAGAAATTGGATTTTCTTCCTCATTATATTCTATAACTTTTCCTACTTTATTTATTAATTTACATATTTTTTTTCTAGAATCAATTTTTTCATTATGTATGATAAATATTAAAATTGTATTTTCATTTATATTATTCAAATAATTTTCTACTTCTTCACTTCCTAAAGAAGATGAACCTGAAAACATTAAAGCATTATCTATTATTACTATTTTTTTATCACCAAACATTGAAATTGTTTTGGCATCTTCCAATATATCTTTAATATTTGTATTATTTAAATCATATTTATTAATATTTATTTCATCTATATCTTTACATAATTTTTTTATATGCTCATTTATTCTATATTCTTTTAATCCATAAAAAAGATATACCATATTACCACCATATATAGTATATCATGATTTTGATAAAAAACTATTTTAACTTAGTCTTTTAATACTTTTTAAAATATAATTATTGTCTAATTTTTCAAATTCATATTCATAAACACTACCATTATCAATATAATTTTTTAAATCAACACTAGATGAATCTGAACCATTTTTAGAAAATATCTGATACTTTTCATCAGGGTTAGAATATATGGTAATTCCTTCTTCGTCATAATCAACAATTGCTCTATAAATAACAAATATTAATTTTTCTCTTATATAAATTTTGTTATTTTCAGATATAGCGGTATCTACTTTTCTATAATAAGTACCCCTTCTTCCATCACATCCATTTACAAGATTTTCATATCTTTTATAAGTGCTGTTATAATCGTAAAAACAAATTCCGTCTGTTATTAAACTAACTTTATCTTGATTAGTATAATTACTATTACCAAATATTTTCTGCATATATTCCTTAATTGTATCTTCAGAAATATAACTAGCTTTATCAGATGTACTACGTTCTTTTTTACCATCAACAATTTCAAACAAATTGTTTTCCTTTAAATATTTTAAAATACTCATTCCAATCTTATATTTATCAGTAAAACTATTATTTATATAAAGTTCATATAACAATTCATTTGAATCATCAGGATTAATCATACTATATAAATTTTGAACAAGTTCAGAATTTACATCCAATGTTTTTTCATTAGTTTCTTCTTCTTTTTTTGTATTTTCTTTTGCAGTATTTTTTTCATTTACTTCTTTTTCCTCTTTTACATTTATGACCTTATCGTAGACAATGTAGCTAGCAAGTCCAATCACAAAAAGTACTAAGACAATAATTATAATATTATTTTTTTTCATATTTCCGCCTTTCCACATTCATAATAACACAACTTCACTTTTTTTTCACATAAATGTTATTATCAAAAATGTAAACTGATGTAAATGATTTGTTCGCCACGATATTTAGATTGATAAACATATGATTTTAGAACTAAGCTCTTTTTATTTTATAATAAAAACTACACATTTATGTATAGCTTTTAAGTTTGTCTATATTATTTTTTAATAATTATTTTATCCTTATTTATATTGTCAGTATTTGACCTGATGAATTTTTTGCCTCTTCTTCAAATTGAAGACCCAAATTATATTTTAATGAACATTTTTTTAAACTATCACACAAATTAACAATAACTTCACCCTTTTTATTTAAAGAAAAGCCAGTAAAACAATTTATAAAAGAAGAAAATTTATCGATTGCTTCTTCTGGTGTAGATATTTCTTTTTTTATTTTTACTAAGTAGATACATATAAAATTATCAACTATCTCATCCCATATATTTTGAAGTTCTTTCTTATTATTTTTTCTAGATAATTTGTTATAAACATCTAATAATTCAATCAAATGTAGGGCTTGCTCTTCATTTGTATATTCAGATAATTTTTCAATTAATGCATCAATTCCATGTGATTTAAAATAATGTTCTTTTAAAAATTCAGCACCTACTATTTTTTCTAGCTGTTTTACAAATAATCTTTCTAAATCATACTGAGTAGCAGAATTAAAATATCTTTCTGAAAGTAATTCAGTATAACCTTCATTTAATCCCCTACCACGTTCAGAAATTGTCTTAAAAGATTCCAAGTTTTCAACTGTTTCTTCTAAATATCCATTAAAAATGGTATTATCTTCTATAACAGTACTAGCCATGTGAAATAATTCATGATATAAACTTCTAAAATTTATACTTATATCAGTATAATTAATTTGATTATAGGCATAGTTATAACAAGCATCAGCGAAGCATAAATCACTACTAATTTTTATCATTTCTCTTATAGAACAGTAATATACTTTTAAGCTTTTAAGTTTTTCTTTAAAATTAGATAAATCAATAGTTTTGTCTTTACTAAGAGCATCAATAAATTCATTTATTTCTTTTACATCATTAATATCAATTTGTTTCATATACCCACCCCATGTAGAAATTGTTCACTATTATATATCTGATTGTTATAAAATGCAATAAAAAAAGCTATTTCTAGCTTTTTGGAATTTCAAAATAAAATATTGAACCTTTATCGCTACTTTTAACGCCATATTTATACTTATGATTTTGCAGTATATTTTTAACTATTGAAAGGCCTAAACCAGTTCCATAACTATTTCTTTTATGTTTTTTCTCACTGTGATAATACTTATCCCATATGTGGTTTATGTCTTCCTTTTTTATTCCTTTTCCTGTATCTTTTATTTCTACTAAATATTTATTTTTACTTTCTATAACATTAATGAATACTTTTTTATCTTGTCCTGTATAATTTATAGCATTGTTTACTAAGTTATATATTACTTGATATAGTCTTTTATAATCAGCATTTATTTCTACTTTATCAGGATGAGTAAATATAAATTCATAATTTTCTTGTTCTGATAGTATTTTAAATCTTTTAATAACTTGATTTATTAATTCTATTAAATTAATTTTTTCAATATTTAGTGCCTTACCACCAGCTTGAATTGCAGATAAATCTAATATGTCATTAACAAGTAAAGTTAATCTATCTGTTTCATCTATTATTGTGTTTAAATTTTCTTCTCTTTTTTCTTTATTGCTATAAGTTATATCTCTAACCATCTCAGCATAAGCTTTAATCATTGTAAGTGGTGTTTTTAAATCATGAGAAACATTGGCCATTAAATCTCTTTTTAATGTTTCGGTTTTTTCTAATTCTGTTTTAGTGTAATCTAAGGAATCTTCAAGTTCTTTAATTTCATATATATTAGCTGTTGTTTTAAAATTCGCGTCAAAATTACCATCAGCTAATTTTTTAGCTTCTTTGCTTATTTGAATAATTGGCTTTGATAATTTTTTAGATATTAAATATCCAATAATTAAAGATAGTATTAATACTATTATTGTTGTAAATACAAATTGATTACTTAATATTTTAATGGTAGAATCTAAGGGTTCTAGCGAAGCGTTAATAAAAGCATATGTATTATCATTTAATTTTAAAGCATATATTAATGTTTCATTTTTAAATCTTTTATTAATTAAATTATAGTGCTGTTCCGTTTTGCCACTATTTATAAAGTCCTGTTTAACTTTAAAATTTTTATTACCAAATTCCATACAACCTTTGTTATATATATTAGATTTATATGAACTATTTGCTCCATATATTTCAATGCATATATCTCTATTTCTAGCTATATCATTAATATCAACATTATTTAAATCAGAAATCAATTTAAGTTCAGAGGCTGCTTTATCTAATTCACTTGTTTTATATGCTTTATAATATGAATCTAAAAAAAGTATTTGAAATAGCCATAGAAAAACTACTATAAAAATTGAAAAAGCAATTAGAAAAAGCCATATATTTATTTTTAAAGAATTTTTTTTAATGTTTTTAATTTTATCTAATTGATTATTTAAATATATTTTTATTTTATTCATTTGTAACAAATTTATAGCCTACGCCTCTTACTGTAACAATTAAATCACGATATTTGCCTAAATTATTTCTAAGCATTTTAACATGGGTATCTATGGTTCTATCATCACCATAAAAATCATATCCCCATATTTTATTTAAAAGTTGATTTCTTGATAAAGCAATATTTTCATTTGTAACAAAATAACATAATAATTCATATTCTTTTAAAGTTAATTTAACTTCCTCGTTATCTATATAAACACTTCTAGCTGGGTAGTCTATTTTTAAACCTTTATATTCATAATTATTTGGTATCATTTTACCTGTTCGTTTTAAAATAGCCTTTATTCTAGCAAGTAATTCTTTAGGGCTAAATGGTTTTGTTAAATAATCATCTGTACCTAAATCAAATCCTCTTAATTTATCATATTCTTCATTTCTAGCAGATAAAATAATTACTGGAATATTTTTATCTTTTTTAATTTCTTCTAAAAATGTCATACCATCCATCTTAGGCATCATAATATCTAGAACAATTAAATCAATTTTTTCTTTTTTTACGATTTCTAAAGCTTGGAGTCCATCTTCAGCTTCTAGGGTTTCATAGTTTTCTATTTCCGCATATGTTTTAATAACATCACGTATTAATTTTTCATCATCAACAATTAATAATTTCATAATGCCAACCTCCTTAACTTATATTATAATACATTTGTGAAATTTATATGAAAAAAGCCTTAAGCGGCTTTTGGATATGTTTTACATAATATTTTAATTGATTTTTCTTTACGAAATATTTCTTTTAATGATTCTGTTTTACCTTTTAGTGATTTAACAACGCTTGGTGTAGGTGCTAAAGCTATAGGACACATAAATTTTAATCTTTTATCTAAGTTTACCTTTTTTTCTTTGTCTAAGAATATATTGGCAATATGATTAATTGAAATTTGATTTTCTTTTATAAAATTATCTAATTCAATCTTTTCATCTTCGGTTAAATCATCAATTCTTAAAGTGTATCCATATATTTTATTTAATAAATTTAAATCTAATTCTTCATTTATATCTTGATAATTTCTAAAAGCAATTGAAACTTCTTTTAAATATGTTAAAGAATCTTTTTTCATACTACCACTTCCCTCGTGCAATTACAATTATAAGTATTTATTTTGTTTGTGTCAAGTTTTGTAAAAACATATTTTTTATCTTGACTTTTTATATATTTTTTTAATTTTTCTTTTAATTTTATAATAATCAATTAAACGTTTCTCACTTTTATAATCCAAATTATCCATATCTACAATTATATCAATAGCATCTTCTAAAGACATGCTTTTTAGAAGAACTCTTATTACATTAAATATATTACCATTGAAATAATCTTCAACCATGTTATCTTTATTATCATAAAATTTTTCTATTAAAAGAGCTAATTTTTGATGATAAATATAGGCCTTGTTGTTATTGTTAAAAAATCTATTATTTAATATTTCAGTATAGCCTTCATTTAATCCAACACCAAAATTACCAATTTCTCTTGTATTATAATGGAAGCCATCAATATCTTGTCCTTCTCTAACGGCTGAAGCAACATGAAGTAATTCATGATACAATACACCTTTAGTGTCTAAATAAATTATAATTTTATTATCTAAATTTGAATAAAAGCCTGCATATTTGAAATTTTTTTTTAAATTTTTTTCTATTTTAAGAGAAACTGAATTTCTTAAAAAATATTGTAAATTTGTAAAAACTACTTTTTCTTTTAATTCTTCATAAAAATTGTAAACTTCAGGATTGGATATTTTCATTTGTTCCATATATTTAATATATCCATCCATTTGAGTTTCATCTTTTTTATAATACATTGGTTTTTCTAAATCTTCATAAGATAAATCTTGTAATTTTTCAATAAGATTTGTTTTAACCATTTGTATATTTATTTTAGTAATTTTATTTGATTTTTCTAATCTATAATTATTTATAGAGCTAGTAATAAATTTAACAATCTTTTTATAATTTTTCATTCTTTTTCTCCTTAACGATACGTATATTATACGCATAAATAATTATTTGTCAAATAAAAGAAGAGTATATTACTCTTCAAATTGTGAATTATATAAATTGGCATAAAATCCATTTTGTTTCATTAATTCATCATGGTTACCTTGTTCGATGATGTTACCTTCTTTCATTACCAATATTAAATCAGCATTTTTAATAGTAGATAATCTATGAGCTATTATAAATGATGTTCTTCCTTCTGTTAGTTTATCCATAGCTTTTTGAACTAATTCTTCGGTTCTTGTATCTACATTACTAGTTGCTTCGTCTAATATTAGAAATGGTGCATCTTGAAGCATACCACGAGCTATTGTAAGTAATTGTCTTTGACCTGCTGATACACTTTCATTATCTGATAAAACGGTATCATAACCATCTGGTAATGTTTTTATAAAGTGATCTAGTCCAACTTCTTTACATACTTCTTCTATTCTTTCAAATGAAACATTTTTTTGATTATAAATTATATTTTCTTTTATTGTTCCTTCAAATAACCAAGTATCTTGAAGAACCATAGTAAATAAATTATGAATATTTTCACGTGTTAATTGTTTTGTTGATACTCCATCTATTTTAATATCACCTGATTTTATATTGTAAAATTTCATGAGTAGATTAACCATAGTTGTTTTACCAGCTCCTGTTGGACCGACAATAGCTACTTTTTGTCCAGATTTAGCGTGGGCTGTAAAATCTTTAATAGTTGGTTTATCATTTCCATCATATTGGAATACAACATTTTCAAAATCAATATTACCTTTTACTTTTGATTTATCTAAATGTTTTGTTATATTAGACTCATCAGTCATTTCTTCTTCATCTAAGAATTCAAATACTCTTTCACTTGCTGCAGCTGTTGATTGAAGTGATGTTGTTGCTTGAGCTATTTGTGCAAGTGGTGAGGTAAATAATCTTACGTATGTTATGAATGCTACTATTACGCCAAATGTAATATGTCCATTTAATGTAAGCATTGCTCCTACTATACATACGGCAACATAACCAAAGTTACCAATGAATGACATGATTGGTTGCATTAAGCCTGATAAGAATTGACTTTTCTTATTACTTTCACATACTTTTTCATTATAAATATCAAATTTTTTATTAGCATCTTCTTTACCATTGTATGCTTTAACAACATTTAAACCTGAATATATCTCTTCAATATGGCCATTTAAATTACCTAATTGTTTTTGTCTTTCGGTAAAATATTTTTGTGAATTTTTAAGGATAAATATCATTCCTGTAAATCCAATTAAACTAGATATTATTGCAGTTAAGGCTAAAATCCAGTTTGTTATAAACATCATGATAATAGTTCCTACAAATAAAGTTACACTACTTACAAGTGAAGCTAATGATTGGTTCATTGATTGAGCTATCATATCAACATCGTTTGTAATTCTTGATAAAATATCACCTACGACATGTTTGTCAAAATATTTTAAAGGTAATTTGTTTATTTTATGAGATATTCTACCACGCAAGTTTTTAGCAAATTTATTTGACACATTTGTCATGCATAATGATTGAATATATGTAAATAAAGCACTTGTTAGATACATGCATAAAAGTAATAGTGCAATATTTTTAATTTTATTCATATTCATTTTAGGTTCTATTACTTTTTTTACACTTTTAGGTAGTGTATCTAATGTTTTATATAATTTTGTTTCATTATCTTTTTTACTTAATTTACTTACTGTCTTTAAATAAGTATATTGATCTTGAGGAGATATTTTAATGCCATCAACTGTTATTTCTTTAAAAAATATTTTTTGCATATTTTCTGATAAATTTATATTTTTTATATCATTTGATGATTTTAATAAATTTATTTTATCTTCATATGTTACTTTTATTCCTTGATATGTAGTTTCTTTTAAAATATATTTTAATATATCTGAAGATAGATTTGTTAATGAAGTAATATCACCATTTTTTATATTTTGCATGGTTTCTTTCATTTTTATTTTATCTTCATTAGATATATTTTCATCAAGCATTATATTTTGAATATTTTTTTGTGATAAATCCATACTTAGTATTTCTGGTATCATTTGTTTCAATTTATCTTCAGATAAATTACTAGTAACCTTTTTAGAAAGGGTTTTCATATTGCTTTGATCTACGATTAATCCTTTTGATATTTCATCGGTTAAATCAGATAATTTATTAGGTGCGAGTATTGATAAAATGGAACCAAAGATGGCTAATGCGAAGGCAATAATTATTAAAGTTTTATATGTATTTAGTTCATGAAATAATCTATTAATAGCTGCTTTAAAGTCTTTTGCTTTTTCATAAACTGGTCCAGCACCTGGACCATGAGGTCTATTTTCTTTAGGCATTATCTAATTCCTCCTTTGAAAGTTGTGAAAGTGCGATTTGTTTATACACATCACATGTTTTTAATAATTCTTTATGGGTTCCCATACCAACACAATTGCCATTATCTAAAACGATTATTTTATCAGCATTCATTATTGTACCTATTCTTTGAGCTACTATTAGACTGGTAGCTTCAGATGTATAATCTTTTAATGCTTTTCTTAATGTAGCATCTGTTTTATAATCTAAGGCAGAAAATGAATCATCAAAAATATATATTTCAGGGTCTTTAGCAACTGCACGAGCTATAGCAAGTCTTTGCTTTTGTCCGCCTGATACATTAGTTCCGCCTTGGGCTATATGGGTTTTATATTTATCATCCATTTTTTCAATAAATTCACTTGCTTGAGCGACTTGTGCGGCTTTTTTAATTTTATCTATAGTTTTTTCTTTGTCGTTATCGCCATAGGCAATATTATACTCGACATCACCAGAAAACATAACGGCTTTTTGTGGTATATAACCTAATTTATTATTTAATGCTTTTTCTGAATATTCTTTTACATTTATTCCATCTATTAAAACTTCGCCTTCTGTTACATCATAAAATCTTGGAACTAAATTTATTAGTGTTGATTTACCAGAACCGGTTGATCCAATGAAGGCAACTGTTTGTCCTTTATTTGCTTTAAATGATATATTTTTAAGGACATATTCATCAGCATCTGGATATTTAAATGATACATTTTTAAATTCAACGGTACCTTTTTGTTTTGTTTCTTCATCAAATGTTCCTGGAATTATTTTTTGTTTTGTGTCTAATACTTCATTTATTCTTTTTGCTGAAACTTGAGCTCTTGGAAGTAACATAAATATCATAGCAAGCATTAAAAATGACATAATTACTTGCATGGCATATGAACTAAATACAATCATATTACCAAATAAAGTTATTTTATCTGCTAGTAGTGAATTTTTAATTAGGCTTGCTCCAACAAAATAAATTGATAGAGTAAGTAGATACATTATTAAATACATAACTGGCATCATTATGGAAAATTTCTTTTGATTAAATAATTGTAAATTAGTTAGTTCTTCATTTGCTTTATCAAATTTATTTTCTTGATATTCTTCGGCATTAAATGCTCTTACTACTCTAATTCCAGTTAGATTTTCTCTAGCTATACCATTTAATTTATCTATTAGTTTTTGAACTAATTTAAATCTTGGTATTACCAAAATCATAAGTATTGTTATGACACATAATAAAACTAATATGGCAACACCTGTTATTGCACTCCATTGCCATGATTTATTAAGTATTTTTGTTATTGCCCAAACGGCTGTAATTGGAGCTTTTATTAATAGTTGCAATCCCATTGCGACAAGCATTTCAATTTGTGTCACATCGTTTGTTGTTCTTGTTATTAAACTACTTGTTTGAAAGCTTTTAATCTCTTCAGTATCTAAATTTTGAACTTTATTAAATATTTGTTTTCTTGTGTTTTTAGAAAATACTGAAGCAATATGTGCGGCAAAGTATCCAGCACCTATCGCAAATACTAAACTGCCTAAGGCACATAAAATCATGTACATTCCATTTTGAATTATGTCTGACATTTTACTGCCTTCAGTTTGAACTAATACAGTAATTTCTGACATATAATCAGGCAATTTCAAATCAAGCCATACTTGAAGTACAACTAAAATAACACATAATAAGGCATATATAAATTCTTTTTTATTTAAATTTTTAAATAATTTTAACATATTTTCTCCCTTTCTTTTTTTAAATTTATTTTCATTTGGTTTAAAACTAGTAAGAAGGTTTCCAAGTCTTGTTCTTTTATACTTTCTTTAAGAACATTTTCTGTTTTATCTAACATTTGTTTCATTTCATCAAACATTTGATGAGCTTTTTTATTTAACTTAATTACTTTTACTCTTGTATCTGTCTTATCTTGAAGTCTTGATATTAAGTTATTTTTTTCCATTGTTTTTAAAACTTCTGAAATGGTTGCCCTTCTAATGTTTAAAGCTTTTTCTAAATCTTTTTGATATACTTTACCATCATGAAATTTTATATAATGCATTATCTGCATTTGAGTTGGCGTTGGTATATTTTTTTTATCAATATTTTTTTCTGAAAAAGCATATCTAACAATTGATTGATTTAAACTTTTTATTTGATATATTATATGTTTTTTGTCCATGTTAAATCCTTCCTTTAGTTCTTTATAATTTTATTCTTTATTTTATATTTTGTCAATAGCCTAACAAAATATGTGAAATTTAACATAATTATAAAAAAGCCATGTAAGGCTTTAATTATTTATATGATGATGAATTAAAGGTGTATTATTAGTTATTTTTGAAAATGTATAGCCATTATTTTTACCCCATGTAATAATGTCTTTTAAGCTTTCAGCTGTTGTTTTTTTTGCAGGTGCGTCATGCATTAATACTATGTTTGTTCCACTATGAAGTCTATTTATAACATTTTCATATATTTTTTCTTTTGGTAGGCTTCCTGAGGCATCTTCAGAATCAATATTCCAATCATAATATAAATAACCTTCTTCGTTTAATTTATTTGTAATTTGTGTGACTATGCCAGGGGAGTATTTTTTTGATACTGTATTAGATGAACCTCCTGGCAGTCTTATGATATAACTTTCTTCATAAATAATATTATATACTTTATTTTTTATATCATTTAAATCATTGAAATAATTATCGACTGATGAATATAAATAACTATAATTATGCGTTGATGTATGCAGTGCGACTGTATGGTTTTCTTTTTTCATTCTTATAATATCATTTTTATATTCTTCAATTTGTTTACTTGTTACAAAAAAAGTGGCTGGAACATTTTCTTCCTTTAATGTATTTAATATATTTTCAGTTAAATAACTTGGACCATCATCAAATGTTAAATAAATGGTTTTATCAGAGGCTACTGAAGGATTAATAGCTATTTTTTCTCCTTCTTTAGGTATATATTTTTCTAATTTATGATTAAAAAGTGGTTTTATTTCTTTAAATTCTACTTTATTATTTAATATATATAAATATTTTACAAATAAGATTATATTAAAAATTAATATAAAAAATATTAAATAAGGTAGGATGTTTTTTTTGAATGTATACATAATCTCACCTGATAATATTATACTATTTTTAAAGAGAAAAAGCCATTAAGACTTAATTATTAACGTGCTGGGACACAATTGGTGTATCCATAGTTATTTTGGAAAATGTATAACCATTATTTTTTCCATATTTAATAATGTTTCTTAAAGCATCTCTTGTATATGGTTTAATATCATGCATTAAAACTACGTTGCTTCTTTTTTTACTTAAATATTTGATTACATTATTATATACGCCAGAAGATGATGTAGTATTTCCAGCATCACCTGAAGATATATTCCAATCATAATACCTATAACCTTTATTTAAAACATCTTTAGTTAATGTTGTCATGATACCACTAGAATATTTTCTAGATACTGTATTGGATGAACCTCCTGGAAATCTAATTATTTTAGATTCATATCCTGTTATTCTTTTTACTCTATCTTGAACTTGCTTTAAATCATTGTAATAACTATTTACTGAATTATATACAGTCGCATAATTATGTGAAGCTGTATGAAGCGCGACTGTATGGCCTTCATCATATTCTCTTTTAATTAATTCATCTGGGCCATTATTTGTTACAAAAAATGTAGCTGGAACTCCTTCTTCTTTTAAAATATCTAGTATTACATTTGTTGTTCCTGATTGTGGTCCATCGTCAAATGTTAAGAATATTGTTCCTGCTTTCCATCCTGATGAAGCATAATTTGGTTTAGATATAACGTTTACTGTCCTTTCTTCTTTTGTCTCATTGCCCGATTTATCTTTAACATAATATATTATTTTATATGTACCATTTTTGCTTGTATCAACACTACCAGAGGTAGTAACATTTTCAGTAATATCTTCATCACAATTATCACTTGCTGTAAAACCAGAATCAGCCCAAGTTGAATTTGTATATATTGTTTCTGTTTTATTGCCTTTTAAGGTAATTATGGGTGCGGTTTTATCTTCATTAGTTATTGTTCTAGTTATTTTAAAACTATTATTTGATGAATCTTTAACTGAATAAATTATTTTGTTTTCTTCCTTTTTAATTTTCACATTTTTAGTAATATCACCATCATAATTATCAATTGCTTTGTAGCCTTCTTCACTATATTTTTTATTTGGACATAAAATAGTATTTTCTTCACCATTTAAAGTTATTTTGGGTTTTTCTTTATCAACTAAATTTATTTTTCTTGCACTTTTAAATATAATGCCATTAATTTTTACTTGATAAATTATATTATAATTGCCTAATTTTTTATAATTTATTTTATTTATTTTTTTAACTTTTTTAGTATAATCTTTACCAAATCTTGTTACTTTATAGCCGGGTTCTTTATATTTTTTTCCATATTCTAAAGTATATGTACTACCATTTTTTAATTTGAATTTAGCTGGCCACAAGAAAAACATTAATAAAAATAATAAAATAATTATAGATAAAATATACTTCTTTTTCATTTTCTACCTCATTTGATATTCTCTTGACTGTTTTAAAGAATATTTACATCCACAATAGTCTTGACGATATAAGTTATATTTTCTAGCAAGTTCATTACTTCTTTTATATCCTTCTTTTTTCTTAAAATCGGAATACAGATACTTAATTTTATACTTTTCTTCCAATATTTTTCCTATTTTATTTAATTTTTGACTATCTTTATAAGGACTTACAGATAAAGTTGTTGTGAAATAATCAAAATTATTTTCTAAAGCAATTTGTGCGGTTTTTTCTAATCTTAAATAATAACATTTACTGCACCTTTTGCCCCCTTCTTTTTCATCTTCTAATCCTTTTGAAATATTATCAAAATCTTTAGAATTATATCCAATTTCCATTATTCTAACGTCAAAATTCATTTTGCTTATTATTTTTTTTTGAACTTCCAATCTTTTTATATATTCTTCATATGGGTATGTGTTTGGATTGTAATATAAAACTGTAATATTGAAAAATGGATATAGTCTTTCTAAAACAGAGCTACTACAAACACCACAGCACGCATGTAGTAATAAACTAGGCTTACCATTTAAATTAGATATTATGTTTTCCATAATTAAATTATAATTTGTTTTCATACAACCAATTCCTCTTTAATAGAATTATATCACTTTTCCTTCACAAATTAAAACTTACTGTAAATATTCTGAATAAAAAAGTAAATTTTAAAATATCAACTCTCTTTTCAGTTCGAAATTAAAGTTTTACTGAATTATTATTACCAGTTCAAAAACAAAACTCAGTAATTACACTGAGCTTCTAATTTTAAATTAGTAATATTATTAATCTCCTGATAATATATATGGACTACTACTAGTTCCATCTCCGCTTAAAGTTATACTAGATGATAAAAAGAATACTGGAACTGTACCACGAGAATTAACCGTAGAATTACCACCAAGATTACCACTAGTAGTGACTTGAAATGTATAATTAGAATAGGCATTGGAATTAGGAGTGATTGTCCAAAAATTGGTAGAACCAATTAAGGCAAATATCCAACTTGTCGTTTTACAGGTACTATAATTACCTGCTGAAGAGCTATTGGCGTATACAGTTCCACATAAACTTGTATTGCTATTTGATTTTATATAATCACTTACATTCATTAAGCCTACTTTACCTTTCCATTTATATGCTTGCTCTTGTTCTATATCTGTAGCTAATGTTTGGCCACTAGTTTGTTTTACAACTCCCACATTAAACAAATGCGCTACTATTTTATTTTGAACATCTGCAGATAATGTATTTAACCATGTACTATTTAAGTATGTATTTATATATGCTTCTTTTTCAGGAAGATTATATTCTGTTCCACCAACTGCTTTTGGCATTGTCGTTATATTGTTACCAGATGAATCTAACATTGTTGTTTTGCTTCCCCATACTTTACATCCATAATATAATTTTGTAGAGCTAGTATAATAACAATAGTCTGTTGATGTGCTTGTGTATCTAGTACCTTCCATAGAATTAGCATCTGTTACACCAGATATGCTTGTTGAATATCCTGGGTCAAACACCATGCTTTCAACACTTTCGTTTTTAATTACTTTTATCGTTTCATCTGATTCTACTGATATTATCCTATATGTATCTGTTCCTAAAGTAATAAAGTTGCTTGGTTCTTTTCCTTTGAATACGTATCTTCCAGTTTCTGTATCATCAACGTATAATCCATCTCCTTCAGTTACTACTTTTGATTTTAAAATATCAGCGGCTGTTATTGTTAATGTATAACTACTACTTACACTATTAGTTCCATCTGATACTTTTGCAACTACATTGCCACTATTAGTAAATGTGACAGTTGCAGTTGTTGATGTTACCGAAACTTCTGTTTCATTATCTTTTTGATATGTACATGTATAATCACTACCACATCCAGAAGGATATGCTATTTCAACTGTTTTAGTAGCTGTTCCACTTTCACTGAATGTGGGTATTGTAATAGATGACGTTGTAACTTCTTTATTATCAGAAGTAGCTATATTACCTGCATTACTCGTTACTCTAGCATTTACCATGTAACTAGTATTTTGTGTTAAATCTGTAAACGTATAAATATTACTTGTTCCAATAACCCATGTAGAACCGCCATCTTTACTATATTCATATTTTGTAATTCCGCTGTCTGCAGAGGCTGATACTACTACAGTAATTGATTTAGTTGTAGATGATGTATTAAAACTTATCGAAATATTTTCAACATCTACACCACAATTATCTGATTGAACTACTGCAGATACTCCACTGTTTGAAAACATATCAGTTGTTGTTGCATTTTCTGTTGTCCAAGAAGAGCCAACATAGACTGTAGTTATTTTAGATGTATAGTAAAACATATAATCCATATTTGTGACTTTGTTTGTGTTAAAAGAACATAATAAAAGTTTAGTAAGACTGCTGCATTCAGAAAACATGTAACTCATATTTGTTACTTTATTTGTATCGAAGTTACTTACATCTAAACTAGTAAGGCTTTTACAATTTTTAAACATACCGCTCATATTTGTTACTTTACTTGTATCTAGATTTTCTAAATTCATCGATGTTGTCTTATAAAATGTTGCGGTACTACTTGAACCGAATCCACTAAATAAAAATGATGAATTAGAAGGAGCTATAACTTTACCATTTCCTCCAATATATAGCTTATACATTCCACTATTTTCAGAATCATCTACTATCCATGCCATTACTGATTTATTTTGCTTCTCTGATATATCCCATGATGCTACTGCATTATCAGGTACATCTTTATTTGTAAGAATATCTACAGTTGATATTTTACTATCGTAAGTAGATTGCCAAAATGCTTTTGATGTATCTCTTGCCATCATAATAGGTTCTGG
>CAVDHX010000051.1:0-3828 GCA_963609095.1 Sphaerochaetaceae bacterium
TATTTAGACAGCTGTATCTAGATGAAAATTTTACTAATATTAATTTGCGATTGCGTAGTATCTCTGTAATTTTTTTTGAATTATTATTAAAAAATATATTAATGGAATTAAGTAAATTAGTTGTGGATTCAGGTGATGAAGATATTTCAATAAAAAGATTTATAATAAATTATGATGCTTCAAAGTATAAATATGTGACTTCAAAAAAGTATATTTATATAACTGACAAAAATACACATAAGAAAAAAAGATTTTATTTAAAAGGTATGGATGATGTTTCTAATGATATTAATAAACTTAAGCAAATGTTGATTGAAAGGGAAAATATAAGAATCTTTCTTCAATTTGTTAGAAATAAAAAAATTGCACATAATGATAAAAGGATTTTTTTAGTAGCGAAAAATAGAAATAATGGAATTACTTATGAAGAATTAGAAAATTATATTAACGATATACATTTTCTATTCAATAAGATTTATACTGATATTTATGGAAAACAAATATATTTTTCAAATAATGTAATTTCAGAATTGAATTATCTAAATAAGGTATTAAAATAATAGAATAAAAAATCAAAATGTTGATAGATTATTAAAATAAAAAACATCAAAATTTTATTCATATATAAGAAAAGTGGTGATACTTTTGGAAAAAAGTAAATATTTGAAAGATAATGTAAAATTAATGAAAGAATATAATTATGAAAAAAATAAAGATATAGATTTGAATAATTTGACATTAGGTCTAAATAAAAAAATATGGTGGATTTGTCCAAATGGTCATGAATATTATTCATTAATTGCTAATAGAGCTAAGGGTAACGGATGTCCTTATTGTAATGGTAAAAAAGTGTTAGAGGGGTATAATGATTTAAAAACATATTATCCACATTTGGTTAGTGAATGGGATTATGAAAAAAATAAAGATATTAAACCTACAGATGTATTATGTGGTTCAAATAAAAAAGTATGGTGGAAATGTTCAAAGGGACATGAATGGGAATCTAGTATATATAGTAGAACTAGAGGAGATGGATGCCCATATTGCTCTAGCAGAAGACTTTTAAAAGGGTATAATGATTTTGAAACATTAAATCCAATAGCAGTTAAGGATTGGGATTATGAAAAAAACAATGGTTTATTACCGTCCGATGTAATGCCAAATTCAAGAACAAAAGTATGGTGGAAGTGTTCTAGAGGTCATAGTTATGAAACCTCTATTGTTCAAAGAAATAAAAGCAAAGGTTGTCCAATTTGTCAAAGCGAAAGAAGAACATCTTTACCAGAAAAAATAGTTTTATTTTATATAAAAAAATATTTTAATAATGTAGTAGAAAATTATAAATTTAGTAATAAAACAAAAAAAGATTTAGATATTTACATTATTGACAATCTTGTCGCTATTGAATATGATGGAAGTCATTTTCATCAGAATATAAAGAGAGATATTGAAAAGGACAAAATATGTAGCGATGAAGGAATAATGTTATATAGAATAAGAGAAAAAGGCTGCCCCAAACTTACTAGTAGTAAATGTTATGAATTGAAAGATGATTCAAATGTCGAATTAGCCAATGCAATAAAATATATTTTGAATGATTTGGGTATTTATAATGTTGAGATAAATATTAATGCAGATTTAGAAAATATATATACTTTAATGGAATTTAGTGAAAAAAAACAGTCTTTGAATGTAGTTAATCCAAAAATTGCGAAAGAACTTCATCCTACTAAGAATGGAAATGTACTGGCTACAAATTTATATGCTGGAAGTAATAAAAAGGTTTGGTGGATTTGCCAAAATGGTCACGAATATCAAGCAACAGTAACATCTAGAATTGATAAAAATTCTGGATGTCCATATTGTGCTAATTACTTAGTTTTATCTGGTTATAATGATTTAGCAACAACAAATCCAAAACTAATTAAAGAATGGAATTATGAAAAAAATGGTGATTTAAAACCTACGGATGTAATTGCAGGTTCTCATAAAAAAGTATGGTGGATTTGCTCAAAGGGACATGAATATGAAAGCTCTTTAAATGCTAGAACTGATAAAAATTCAGGATGTCCGTATTGTGCTAATTACTTAGTTTTATCAGGTTATAATGATTTGACAACAACAAATCCAAAATTAACTGAAGAATGGAATTATGAAAAAAATGGTAATTTAAAACCCACAGATGTAATTGCAGGTTCTCATAAAAAAGTATGGTGGATATGTCCAAAAGGGCATGAATATCAAGCAAGTATATTGAATAGAAATAACGGTACAAATTGTCCATATTGTTCTGGAAGAAGTCGATTGAACAATAACAATTTAAAGGATAATAATCCCAAATTAATGTTGGAGTGGAATTATAAGAAGAATATACTTGATCCTTCAACATTAGCATCGTCTTCACGTGAAAAAGTATGGTGGATTTGTGAAAAAGGCCACGAATGGGAAGCTATAGTTAGCAATAGAGTAAGAGGTGCTAATTGTCCTTACTGCTCTGGTAGACTGGTATTGGTAGGTGTTAATGATTTAAAAACAAAAAATCCTAAACTGGCTTCAGAATGGAATTATGAAAAAAATGGCGATTTAAAACCTGATATGGTAAAGAGCAGTTCACATAAATTAGTATGGTGGAAGTGTAGAAATGGTCACGAATGGGAATCTACGGTTAATAATCGTGCTAGAGGTAGAGGATGTCCTAAATGTGCAGGTAAAAAAAGTAAAATATATTAGTGATGTTATTTATTAAAAAATTATGCTCTAATGTAGTGAATGATTAATAATAACTTATAAAGGGGTTGGGACTTTTCCCACATTTGAATTTCGCACGGGAGTACAAATTCAGTGCTGGCTAGACAATAACTATACTCCCAAATGTAAATTTAAAGCACTACCTAAATTTAGGTAGTGCTTATCTTTATGCTATTTTCATTAACTTTAATGGGTTAATTTTTATTATTTTTAGATTATATTTTATTCTTAAAATTAGTTCTATTTCAGGTATTAATTCATTACCATTACAGCTAACATTAAATATATCTAATGCTGAATTAATATGATAAATTAATGGACAATCTGATAAACAATTTCTAGCGTATCCATTTGCTAAATAAAATGCTATTGCGTCAGGTATTACAAATTTAATAAGATATTCATTATAGTTGTTGTAGAATGGCAATAATATTTCTTCAAATTCTTTGTCTGTAATATCTTCTTTACCTTTAATCATATTTCATCTCCATAAATAATTTCTTTTAAAACAATTTCTTCAGCAATATTTTTATAATTATTCATTTTTTGAACCCATAACAATTGATTTTCAAACTTTAATTCTTCTGTAATTGATAAATCTGATTTTATTAAGTTATTAACTATGTTATTAATTCTATCTTCAGCAATTATACTGGCCGAAAAAAGATGTTCATTTAATTTATCTTTCATAAGTAGTTCTTGATATAATGCTTTCTTATTACTTTTTAAGTATTCTAATCTTAATAATCCATATTTATTTAAAGTTTTATTTTCTTTTTCAGTAAGTATTAAATTTGGTAATAAATAATCACCACATTTTGTATAAGTTATATCCATAATATTTATCCTTTCATTTCTATGAAGAATTAATAATAGTATTATTAATTTTAGGTACCCATTTAGGTACTCAAATTGTAAAATTTGATAATTATATTTAAAATTTTGTAATTAGTTATAATTTATAAATGCTTATAATATAAGGCTTTTAACAAGTAATAATTTATTTTATGTGCAATATATTTTTGCCCCCTGAAGAGTAGCCGAGAGGCTGCTCATTTTTGTTTGTTTAAATGTTTAGTG
>CAVDHX010000052.1:0-10174 GCA_963609095.1 Sphaerochaetaceae bacterium
TATTAAAGCAGGATAAGAGATTCGTAGAATAAGATATTCTACGAAATTTTTTATGTTAAATTTACAGTGAATTTTTTAGAAATATAAAAACCTCGTTTCTACTTTGCCCAAGAAACGGGGTTCATATCATACTCTTTAGTTATTTTTATTAAGTGCATTATAGGTTAATGCGAATATGGCAATACCTATTAAAACGAATGCTAGCCACATGAATGGATTATTATGATTATTAATTACCCAATCTTTAAATGGTTCAACAAAATCGTTTAATTTATCTACTATTGATAACATTATAAATCACCTATACCTTTCTTATACTTTTATGACCACTTATTATTTTTTTAATTCCATATGGATGGGCAAAGGCGATTGTAAGTATTTGTCCTATTCCTACTATTACGCCTTCTCCATATGTACTATGAATTATGTGATCACCAACACTATATGATGCATTTTGATCTATCATTTCTGTTTTTTCAAAGGTTTCTTCTTCATCTTTTTCTAAATATTTATTGTTTATTTCATTTATGAATCTACTTGGTGGGTTACTGTTTGTATTTCCATACAGCATTCTTTTTTTAGCATTTACTAGTGTTAATGTTTTTTTAGCTCGTGTTACAGCTACGTAGCACAGTCTTCTTTCTTCTTCTATTTCATCTAAATCTGATAGTGAATTTATATGAGGAAATAGTCCTTCTTCTAGACCTATTATGAATACGTGATTAAATTCTAATCCTTTTGCGGAATGTATTGTCATAAGTGTTACTACATCGGTATTGTTTTTATGTTCTTCGATGTCTGACACTAAACTTATTTCGTTTAAAAATTCTCCTAATGATATTATTCCGTTATTTTCTTCAAAGTTTTTTGTTATTGATTTGAATTCTTCTAGGTTTTCAAGTCTTATTTCTGATTCTATTGTTTTTGTGTTTTCTAGTTCTTTTTTTATACCACTTTCATTTATAATTAGGTCAACTAGTCCTGTTAATGATATATTTTCACTTGCTAATTTTATGCTTTCGATGAATTTTTTGAATTCAAGTTCTTTGCCACTATTGATGGCTTCATATAGTGATGTGCCATTTTCTATTGCTTTCATTGATAGGTTTTCGATTGTTTTAGGCCCTATTTGTCTTTTCGGAACGTTTATTATTCTCATTAAACTTACATCATCGTTTGAATTATATATTAGTTTAAGGTATGCGATTAGGTCTTTTATTTCTTTTCTGTTATAGAAATAGAAACTACCTACTACTTTATATGGAACGTTTTCTTTAAGTAGTGCTTCTTCAATGTTTCTTGATTGAGCGTTTGTTCTATATAAAACGGCTATGTCTGATTTTTGTGTGCCTCCATTTATGAGTTTTTGTATGTTTTCTACAACGTAATTTGCTTCTTCTTTTTCGTTATAGGCACGATGATATTTTATTTTTTTTCCTTTATCGTTTTTTGTCCATAGTTTTTTTTCTTTTCTTTGTTTGTTATTTTTTATAATATCATTGGCAACGTTTAGTATGTTACTGGTTGAACGGTAGTTTTCTTCTAGCAATATTATTTTTGCTTTTGGGTAGTCTTTTTCGAAATTTAATATGTTTCTGAAGTTTGCTCCCCTAAAGCCATATATTGATTGGTCTATATCGCCTACTACGCATATGTTTTGATATTTTTGACTAAGCATTTTTATTAATGTGTATTGAGCGGAGTTTGTATCTTGATATTCATCTACTAAAATATATTTGAATTTTTCCTGATATTTTTCTAATATTTCGGGATTTTTTTTAAATAATTTTATTGGTAATAGTAGTAAATCATCAAAGTCCATTGAGTTGTTTTTTTGGACTTTTTTTTCATATTTTTCAAATACGGTTAGAACTGTTTGCTCATATTCTGAATTTGCGAATCTACTGTAGTATTTCGAATCCATCAGTTCGTTTTTAGCGCTGCTTATTTTATTTCTTATTGCTTTTGGGTTATACATTTTAGGATCTAGATTCATTTCTTTTATGATTTTTTTTATTATTGTAAGGGAATCATCGCTGTCTAATATTGTGAAATTTTTATTAAATCCTAGTTTTTCGTAATTTTCTTTAATTAATAATAATCCAAGTGAATGAAAGGTTGATATTTGCATTTGGTATGCTTTTTCTTTAAGCATTTTAAAGGTTCTTTGTTTCATTTCTTTTGCAGCTTTGTTTGTGAATGTGATTGCGAGAATATTATATGGGTTTATGTTTTTTTCATTTACTAGATATGCGAGGCGGGTTGTTAGTACTCTTGTTTTGCCACTGCCGGCGCCGGCTAATATAAGCAATGGACCGTCTGGATATTCTACGGCTTTTTTTTGTTCATTGTTTAGTGTATTTAAGTCCATTATTCCTCACCTTTTTTCTTTCTTCTTTAATTATAGCAAATATTTTTGGTTTTTTTTCAGAAAAAAGAAGGATTTTGATATTTTTACGTCGTATGTTAATAGATGAAGGGAGGTGAGATAATGATAGGACATGTTATTCAAAGTATGAATGAGGTTATTACTAATGATTATAGTGCTTCTCATAAGGCTTTAGATATTGTTGCGAGCGATAATGGTGATAGTGATATTATTTCTTTGGAAAATGGTACTGTTACGGTTGCTGTTAAGGGTTTTAAAGGTACTAATAATTATTCTAAGGGTTTGGATACATATGGAAATTATGTTAAGGTTAAACAAGATAATGGTAAAACTGCTTTGTATGCTCATATGAAGTATGGAAGTATTAAGGTTAATGAAGGTCAGTATGTTCAAAAGGGAGATGTTATTGGTAGTATGGGCGCTACTGGTAATGCTTACGGTAAACATTTACATTTGGAAATTAAAAATGAAAATAATGTTAATGAAAATCCAATTGATTCTTTAAATGGTCCGAGTGAAGCCAATAATAATGTTCAAGATGATTCTAGTGCTGATGGTAAGGATGAAAGTAGTTCTGAACAGGTTTCTAATAAGGCTGAAAATAATATTAATGAATCATCAAGTAATAATACAGTAAATGATAATGTTGTGATTGAAAATGATGTGAAAAAAGATGATTCTAGTTCTTATGAATATTTAAGTGCGATTGGCTATAGTGGCGGGTCTATTGTTGATGGGCTTAAGTTTTGTGGAAGTGAAAGTTCTTTTGAATATCGTGAAAAGCTTGCTTTGTTAAATGGAATTGATAATTATCGTGGGTCTTATTTTCAAAATGTTAAATTGTTAAATTTGTTAAAGGAAGGAAAATTAAAAAAAGCTATTTAAGCTTTTTTTGTGTTTTTTTTATAAATTTATTTATTGTTTGTGACAAAGGATTAGTTAGTTCGCATGAAGCTATTTCGATTATTCCGTCTTTGTTTAATTTTATGTTATATCCTAAGGTTATTTTTTGATTTTGTGTTTGTTTTGATATTTGATTTAATCCTTCTATTTGTTTTTTTGTTATGTTGTTTGGTAGATATATAAATCCCGCTATTTCTATATTTTGATAGATTATATTTTTATGTTTTGTTAAAAACCATACATATACGGCTAATGGATATTCTCCATTTTCGATATTTAGTTGTTTTAATTCTTTTAGGTAATTTTTATGACAATATTCTCTTAGGTAGTCTGCATGATAACAGATGTTTAGTTCTTTTACATCACCTAGTGGGTTCATATTTCCGTTTTCTTCTAAAATTATTAAAGCACTTTGTATATTTGTATTCACTTGTGTTACTTCTTTCTAATTATTATTTTTAACATTTTTTATAGTTTGGTTATGATTTTTTATGTCAAGGTATTCATCGATGGCTGATGTGTTTTCCAATTGGTTTGACGTGGTACCTTCTAGTTTACCATTTTCATCTAATTTTAAATCATAGTTTATGTAAATGTATGTTTTTTCTAGTGTTTCAAATATGTTATATAAAGTTTCTATTTGACGTTGGGTTTGGTGTTTTGGCATAAATAGTAATCCATATCCCTGTGAATGTAGATATACTACTTTATTAGCTTCTGTTAAGTAGTATATTATTTTATTAAAGGCATCACTTTTATTTTCATTTGTTAAATTTATTTTGGGGCAATTAAAATAAGCATAGTCTAATAGATGATCTATGTGGTGCTCATCATAATTATTTATGTCACCGAAGCTTTCAAATTTTCCATCACCATGTACTACTATAAATGTTTTATTATTTATATTATCCATTTTTTCCTCTTTTCTTGTTTATTACATTATACCATAATTTTACAAACATTATGTTTATATTTGAATATACTATTATTGATTGAAAGGAAGTGAGATTTTTTTGAAAAGAATTATTGTTATTTTTATTGCTTTGGGTTTAATTTTAACGGGTATTTATGTTTTTAAACCTGAGGCTAAGAAAAATGGCCTTACTAAGGTGAAGGTTGGTGAAGTTACGCATAGTGTTTTTTATGCTCCACAGTATGTCGCACATTCACTTGGTTATTTTAAGGATGAAGGCTTGGATGTTGAGTTGATATTGACTTCTGGTGCTGATAAGGTTACTTCGGCTGTGTTATCTGGGGATGTTCAAATTGGATTTTGTGGCAGTGAAGCGACTATTTATGTTTATAATCAAGGTGAAAAGGATTATTTGATTAATTTTTCTGGTTTAACTAAGAAGGATGGTAGTTTTCTAGTTGCGAGAAGTGGTAAGAAGTTTAATATTAAAGATTTAAAAGGAAAGCATATTATTGCTGGCCGTGATGGTGGAATGCCTGCGATGACTTTGGAGTATGCACTTAATAAAAATGGTATTAAAAGTAATGAGTTAAATTTGGATACTAGTGTTGATTTTGCATCTATGTCTGGTGCTTTTATTGGTGGTAATGGTGATTATGTTTCTTTATTTGAGCCAACTGCTTCTAAATTAGAAAAGGAAGGTTATGGTAAGATTGTTGCTTCTGTTGGCGAATTAGGTGGAGATGTTCCTTATACTGCTTATAATGCTAAAAAAAGTTATATTGAAAGTAATGGTGATGTTATTAAGGGATTTACTAAGGCTATTCAAAGGGGTCTTGATTATGTTCATAGTCATGGTAGTAAAGAGATTGCTGAGGTTATTGAAAGTTATTTTCCTGATACTAAATTATCAGATTTGGAAGATATTATTGAAAGATATAAGGATATTGATGCTTGGTATGACAGTACTAATATAAGTGAAAAAGATTTTAATCATATTCAGGACATTATTAAGAATGCTGGTAAGTTAGATAAAAGTGTTTCTTATAGTAAATTGGTTAAAAATGTCAAATAGTATTATGAAGGTTAAAAATTTAAGAAAAATCTATCATACTAATAAAAATGAAATTATTGCGGTTGATGATTTTTCTTTTGATTTAATGGATGGAGAATTTGTGGCTATTGTTGGTCCTTCTGGTTGTGGTAAAAGTACTATTCTTTCTATTTTATGTGGCTTGGAGAAGGCTTCATCTGGCGATGTTTTATATGATGATAATTTAAAATTTGGTTATATGTTACAAAAGGATAATTTGTTTGAATGGAGAAATATATATAAAAATTGTTTGTTAGGACTTGAGGTTCAAAATAATTTGACCATTGAAAGTAAAAAGTATGTTGATAGTTTACTTGATACTTATGGACTTAGTGAATTTAAGTATGCATATCCTAATAGTTTGTCTGGGGGTATGAGACAAAGGGTTGCTTTGATAAGGACACTTGCGACTAAACCTGATATTTTGTTTTTGGATGAACCTTTTTCGGCTTTGGATTATCAAACTAGACTTGCTGTTTCTGATGATGTTTATAGAATTATTAAGAATGAGGGTAAAAGTGCGGTTATGGTTACGCATGATTTATCTGAGGCTATTAGTATGGCTGATAGGGTAATTGTTTTATCTGAAAGACCATGCAGAATTAAAAGTATTTATAATATTTATTTAACTGATAAATCTACACCAATTCAAAATAGAAAAGCTAAGGAATTTTCTGAATATTATGATAAGATTTGGAAGGATATTGATTATCATGTATAGTTCAGAACATGTTAGATATTTGAAAAAAAATAAATTTAATGCATTTTTTATTAGATTTTTTCAAGTATTAATTATGGCTTTTTTACTATTTTTGTGGCAATATTTAGCTGATAAGGAATATATTAATAGTTTTATATCATCTAGTCCTAAGGCTATATTTAGTACTATTAAATCTTTATATAATGATGGTTCATTATTTCATCATGTTTTTGTAACTTTTTATGAGGTTTTTATTAGTTTTGTTTTGGGAACTTTTCTTGGTGTTTTGATTGCAACTATACTGTGGAAATATAAGTTTTTAGCTAAGGTTGTTGATCCTTATTTAACTATTTTAAACAGTCTACCCAAAGTTTCTTTGGGGCCAATAATTATTATAATTGCGGGTGCTTCTTATAAGTCAATTATTATTATGGCATTATTTATTTCTGTTATTATAACTATAATCAATGTTCATCAAGCTTTTATATCAACTGATTCTAATAAGATAAAACTTCTTAGAAGTTTTAAGGCAAAGGAATATCAAATTTATTTTAAATTGATACTTCCTAGTAATTTTTCTAATTTGATAAGTGTGTGTAAGATTAATATTGGACTTGTATTTATTGGTGTAATTATGGGTGAATTTTTGGTATCAAAAGCTGGTGTTGGATATTTAATAATGTATGGTTCTCAGGTGTTTAATTTAAATTTAGTAATGAGCGGTATTGTTATATTATCTATTATGGCTAGTTTATTGTATTATTTTATTGTTTTTTTAGAAAGGGTATTTAAAAAAATCCAAGGAATTTGATTTCTTGGATTTTTATGATAATTTATCTGTTGCTTTGGCATTTAAATTTAAGTCTGCTATTTTTCCTTTTTTATATGCATAGTATGCGGCAGCACCTATCATGGCTGCATTATCTGTGCAATATTTAATTTCTGGAATTGTTATATTAATGTTATTTTCTTTACATGCTTGCGTTAATGATTCTCTTAATCCTTTATTGGCGGCTACTCCTCCTGCTACTATAAGCTCATGAACATTATAATTTTTTAATGCTTTTATTGTTTTTTTTGTTAGTATTTCTACTACTTTATTTTGAAATGATGTGGCCATGTTTTCTGGAATTATTTCATTTCCTTTTTGTTTTTCATTATGAGCAAGATTTATTACAGCACTTTTTATTCCACTAAAACTAAAGTTATAACTATCGTCATCAAGTGGTAATGGAAGATTATATGTATCTTTTCCTTTGAATGCTAGTTTATCAACAAGGGGACCACCTGGATAAGGAAGGCCTATTACTCTAGCTACTTTGTCATATGCTTCGCCAACTGCATCATCTAATGTTCCACCTATTTTTTCAAAGCTATAGTCTTCTTTCATGTATACAAGTTCGGTATGACCACCACTAACTACTAATGCGATTAAAGGAAATTGCAATCTTTTTACTAAGTTGTTAGCATATATATGCCCTGCAATATGATGAACTGGTATTAATGGTTTATTATAAATAAATGATAATGTTTTTGCGGCCATGAGTCCGACTAGCAATGATCCAATAAGTCCTGGACCATAAGTCACGGCTATGGCATCAATATCTTCTATTTTCATGTTTGCTTGTTTTAGTGCTGAATCTATAACTATTGTTATATTTTCTATGTGCATTCTACTAGCAATTTCTGGAACTACACCGCCATAGTTTGCATGTGTGTCCATTTGTGATAAAACTACTGTACTTATTTCTTTTACACCATCTTTTATGATACTAACACTTGTTTCATCACAGCTTGATTCGATTGCTAAAATATACATTATATCACCTTCTTTATCATTAAGTATGCATCTTCTTTTCCATAGTATTGTTTACGGATTGCTTCTATTTTAAAGTTATTTTTTAAGTAAAAATTAACTGCTTTATTGTTTTTATTTACTTCTAATGAAATGGCTTTTACTTTGTTTTTTTTTAAATCTTCTATACAAAAGTTTAATAATTTTTGTCCTATTCCTTTTAAACGATAGTCTTCTGATACTACTATATAATTTAATTCGGCTCTTTCATAGATTATACTATATGAAATAAAGCCAATGTTCTTATTTTTTATTTTATATATATAACACTTTTCAAATGGATCATTTGTTATACTGAAGTTTGGGAAATATTTTAATATAAATTGTTCTATTTCTTTTATGTTATTTATGTTTTCAATCATTTGTTTTTAATTTTTCTTCGGCTTCAGTTAATTTTAAATAATTCGGATTTAAGGTATGAGGGTTAACTGGTGAACAATTCTCATATTTTTTTATTACTTTTAATATGTTGATTTTGGGTTTTTCCACAGCAAAATTAAATTCATCATAACTAATATATGGCTTTTTCAAATTATTATCCATTGGTATATAGCTATCTTTAAATGTATTATTTAAATTTTCATCATAACTTCCAGCAAATACATAGCCTCTTCTAGCATTTATTAAAGCTGTTCCTGCTGTTGTACTAGCTAAAACGGCCAATGATGATACTGGTATTATTGGAATATTTAAGCAATAAGCCATTGTTTTTGCGACAGTAAGTCCCACTCTTATTCCTGTAAATGAACCTGGTCCAGTTACGATGAATATTTTATTTATGTCTTGTGGTTTTAGGTTTGCTTTATTGAAAGCCTCAGATAGTACAGGCATCATTTGACTTGATGTATCATGTCCGATGTTATTATTAAATATATAAGATATTTTATTATTAATAATAATAGCGACTACTAAATTTGTAGTCGCTGAATCTATAAATAAATATTTCAAAGTGCGGCCTCGCATAATTCTTCATATTCTTTGCCATAAGGTGTAATTACTAAAATACGTGAATTTTCTCCAGCAATTTTAAATTTAATATCTAATCTATTTTCAGGCAAAATATCTTTAATTGTATTTGCCCATTCAATAATAACAACTCCATTTTTATTAAAATATTCTTCTATACCAACACCTTCTGTATTACCATCTAAGCGATATACATCCATGTGATATAAAGGTAGCTCACCATCATATTCTTTGATTATGTTAAACGTGGGTGAGGTTACTGTTTCTTTAATTCCAAGTGCGTTGGCAAAACCTTTTGTAAAGATTGTTTTACCACTTCCTAATTCTCCATTTAAACATATAACCATATTTGGAAATTTTTCTGATTCTAGATTTTGTGCTAAAGCAATAGTATCCATTTCACTTCGTGCCGTAATTTTATATTCCATTTCTATCACCAATACAAGTATACAAAAAAAATTAAGGCAAGACAATACCTTTTAAATATTTTTGATTAAATATATGTAATGAACAATGACACCTATATAAATTAAAAATGTGGGAGAATATATTTAGATGGTGATAGTATGAAATTTGATAGAAATGATGAAAATTATGTTTATGGTTTTATTGGTAAAAATATTAGAAAATATCGTAAATTAAATGGATTAACTCAAGCTAAATTAGCTGAAAAATCAAATTATTCTAAACAGTTTATTTCAAACATCGAAAACAATGTACATCAAACATTCTCAATTGGTACATTGTGGAGAATATCTATGGTTTTAAATGTTGATATGTATAAATTATGTATGGAAGAAGAAAAAAGTGAGTTAGAGAAAATGTATTAATGTTACATTTTTTTATTGTCATTAATGTGTAAACGACTAATTATTTAGCAAAAAAAATACCTAAATCTTATTTTTAAATAGATTTAGGTACAAAAAAAGATTTGCAACTTCCTATTTTCGCTTACACTATTGTCGGCGTTAAAGTGCTTAACTTCTGTGTTCGGGATGGGAACAGGTGTATCCACTTTGCTATCGTTACAAATCAAATAAGAGAAATAATTCTCTGAAAACATGATAATGTGTTAAATATCTCATAGGAAAATAATCTATAGGATTAAATCCTCGTTCTATTAGTACTGGTCAGCTCAACATGTTGCCATGCTTCCACCTCCAGCCTATCAACCAGATAGTCTCTCTGGGAACTTACTTTATTAAAAATGGGAAAACTCATCTTGAAGCTGGCTTCCCGCTTAGATGCTTTCAGCGGTTATCCATTCCATACATAGCTACTCTGCAGTGCCACTGGCGTGACAACAGATACACCAGAGGTATGTCCATTCCGGTCCTCTCGTACTAGGAACAGCT
>CAVDHX010000053.1:0-8413 GCA_963609095.1 Sphaerochaetaceae bacterium
TCTACTTTTGGATAAACAATGGTTACTGTTCTTTGTTTTACCCAAGTGCTTCCAGTAGGGCTTACAATAAAGTTAATATATAATTTTTCTTTACTACATTCTTCTTTACATTCATCTACATATTCATATTTGTATTGATTATTGCTAGAATCGAAGGATACTCTAACACATCCGGTCATTTCTTTACCAGTTGTTGGATCAATGACACTTTTATCACTAGCTAAATATCCTTCTGATTTTAAATAAGATATTGTTATATCACATGAATTTAAAGGGAGATTTTTTAAATTATCAGTTCCCCATCTTTGACCAGATCTTACAATTGTTCTTTTTTGCTCTTTTAAGCTATCTTCTTTAGAACTATTAATAATTTCAATTATGCTTGGAAATGCGATTAGAGCGATGATACCTAATATAATTATTATTGCGAGTAATTCGATTAAAGTAAAACCTCTCTTGTTTAAGTTTTTTTTCATTTCTACCACCTATTTTAAATTATACGTGGTTTCTTTTTTAGTGTCAATTGACAATATAAAGATTTAACTGTTAAAATACTTTAAGTGGAGCTGATGATATGAAAAGTGTTGGAATAATATGTGAATATAATCCATTTCATAATGGCCATTTATATCATATAAATGAAATTAAAAAAATGTATCCTGATTATATAATAATTGCAGTGATTAATGGAGATTATACCCAAAGAGGAGATGTTAGTTTAATAAATAAATGGGAAAAGACAAAAGTGGCTTTAAATTATGTTGATTTAGTTGTAGAACTACCATTTGCTTATGGCAGTCAATCAGCTGATGTTTTTACTAAAGCTTCGTGTGAAATATTAAAATATTTAGATATTGATGCTTTTGTTTTCGGTAGTGAAACTGGTGATATAAATTATTTAAAAAATATAGTTGATGTACAAAGTAAAGAAGAATATGATGATAAGGTTAAATTTTATTTAAAAAAAGGATTTAATTATCCTAAAAGTATGTCACTTGCTCTTAATGATTTTAATCTTTATTTAGATGATAGACCAAATGATCTATTAGGACTTGGTTATATTAGAAATTTACCAAATGTTGAAGTTAAATGTATTAAAAGAACTAATAATTATCACAGTACAAATTTAGAAAATATATCAAGTGGGACAAGTATTAGAAATGCTTTAAAAGAAAAAAAAGATATTACAAAAAGTGTTCCTAAAGAAAGTTTAAAAGGTTTAAAAAATCCTCATTATTTTGATGATTATTTTGATTTATTAAAATATAAAATTATAACATCTAGTAATTTAAATATATATATGGATGTTGATGAAGGAATAGAAAACAAAATTAAGAAAGTAATTTATAAAGCAAATAATATTGATGAGTTAATAAAATTAACAAAATCAAAAAGATACACTTACAATAAATTAAAAAGGATGTATCTACATATATTATGTAATTTTACAAAAGAAGAAGCTAAAAAATTTAAAAATATAAATTATATAAGAATTTTAGGATTTAATAAAAATGGAAGAAAATATTTAAATGAAATTAAAAAAACATGTATGATACCAATTATAACAAAATATAGTGAAGAGTTTTATTTAGAAAAAAGAGTTAGTGATATTTATAATTTAAGAAAAAAAGATGACATTCTAAACGAATATCAACATAAAGTGATTATTCGTTAATGTCATCTTTTGTTATAGTTTCAACTTTTAAGAAATTAGTTGATTTTGGTGCATGTATACTTGGATAACCACCAGTAACTAAAACATGATTACCTTCTTCTAAAGAAGTGAAATTAGTAGCTATTTTTTTACATTCTCTTACTAAAGCTTCCATATCGTCATAATTTTTAGAAACAACAGGATAAACTCCGTAGTTTAAGGCAAGTGAATGAGCAATATCTTCACTAGGGCAAGCTGCTATAACATATGATTTAGGTTTTTGAGTACCTATTAGTTTAGCAGTATAACCACTAGCAGTTGCACAAACTATTAATTTAACATCAATTAAATTAGCAGTTTCAACAGCATTATGAGCTATAATACTTGGAATATTATTAACTCTAGCATAAGATTTTTGAGCTTTATAATCATAATAATCTTCAGCAGTTTTACATGCCTCGGCCATAAATTTAACAGCATCAGCAGGATGAGTACCAATTGTAGTTTCTCCAGATAACATAACTGCATCTGTTCCATCTAATACGGCATTAGCAACATCTGAAACTTCGGCTCTTGTAGGTCTTGCACTTGTATACATAGATGCTAGCATTTCAGTTGCTACGACAACAGTACGTCCAATAACACGACATTTTTCAATTATTTGTTTTTGTAATATTGGTAATTTATCCATAGCAACTTCTACACCTAAATCACCACGAGCAACCATGATACCATCACTAGCTTTAATAATAGAATCAATGTTTTGAATTGCAGCCCAACTTTCAACTTTAGAAATTATCTGCATATCTTCTCTACCATGCTCTTTTAATAATTTTCTAACTTCATATACATCTTCAGCAGAACTTACAAATGATAAAGCTAAGAAATCACCTTCATGCTTGCAAGCGTAAATAATATCTTCTTTATCTTGTTCACTTATAAAGTCTAAATTTAGATTTACCCCTGGAACATTAACACCTTTTCTATCACCTAATGTTCCACCATCAATAATTTCACATCTTAAACCATTACTGATTTTTTCTTTAACTTTTAATCTCATTAGACCATCTTCTAATAAAATTTCATTTCCAACGCTTACATTATCTAAAGCATCTTTGTAATTTACAGTAAAGGCTTTTTCTGTACCTAGGATATCATCTTTAACAATATCAATTAGTTTACCATTTTTAAGTTCAATTTTACCATCAGTCATTTTACCTGTACGGAAATCTGGACCTTTAGTATCATATAAAACAGCAACATGAGCATTTAATTCACTATCTTCATTTGCTTTTTTAACTAATGAAAGTGCTGTTTGTTTTTCTTCTAAAGTGGCATGAGAAAAATTAATTCTAGCAACATTCATACCATTTTTAACCATTTGTTTAAAAACTTCATATTTGGCACTGCTTGGACCAATTGAACATATAATTTTTGTTTTTTTCATAAATACTTCTCCTTTTGACATTTTTCACAATAATAAGTTCCACGCCCTTTTACGGTTATTTTTTTAACATTTGAATTACATACTGGGCATTTTTCTTTAGTATGTATTAAAAGCTTATTTTGAAATTTTCCATGAACTCCTTCAGAAGATGTATAAGATTTTATTGTGGTTCCGCCATATTTAATAGCACTTTCTAAAACTTTTTTAGTGTATTTAATAATATTTTCTAAATCAGTATCATTTAAATTTGATCCTTGCGTTAAAGGATTTATCTTAGCTAAAAATAAAATTTCATCCGCATATATATTTCCAATTCCAGTAATAATACTTTGATCTAAAAGTTCAGATTTAATGGGCTGTTTTTTTAATTTGTTTTTTAAATAATCACAAGTTAATTTATCATCCCATGGTTCTAGTCCTAAATCTTTTAAAGGTTTAACACTATAAACTTCATCTTTTTTAATTAAATACATTTTTCCAAACTTTCTTGTATCATGATATCTTAAATCAGTATTATCAGAAAAAGTAAAAATAACGTGCTGGTGTTTTTCTTTTAAATCTCCTTTATTTCTTATTAAATATTTTCCTTCCATTCTTAAATGCGAAAGTAGAAAATAATCATCAAGTTCAAACATTAACCATTTACCTTTTCTTAAAATGTTATTAATTGTTTGATTTTTTATTTTTTCTTCAAATTCACATTTTGAAGGATATGCTATTATATTATTCCAATAAACTTTAGCAGAAACTATCTTTTTACCTTTTACCTTACTTTTTAAAAATTTTTTAACATTTTCAACTTCAGGTAATTCTGGCATAAAACCACCCACTTTTAATACACATCACCTAACCGCCTTAACAATTATAACATTATGTTGTCATCATTTCAATAATTTTTTTGTTTTAAAAATGGCTAAAAACGTTATTCTTAGCCCAAATATTTATCAATTTTTAAATACCTTAATTTCTTAGGATTAACATCCACTACATTCTTATTTAAAGCTATATGAGAGTTATGTCTTTCAGGTGTAATATATTTTTTTGTAGGCCCTAAATCTAAAATAATTTCTTTATCTATAAGTGAATCAATAATACTGGTTGTAAGTTCTATTGGTTTTTTCTTTCTGTTGTATTTATTATATATGGTAACTAAATCTTTTATAGTAAGTGTACCATTTAATGAAAGCAAATATTCAAGCATTTGACAATCTTCTTTAGATAAATTATCAAAATTTTTAATATTATTTATAACATATTTCTTTTCTAAAGCTTTATGAACCTGACATATCATATATTTTAAAAATAAAGTAACATCGCCACGTTGTCTACCCGTTTTTATACTATCTTCATAATTTTTAGTATCAAAAGTAATAGCTTTATTTAAAATAATATATGGATATGCTTCATGATTAAGTAAATACCACATAGAAGTTGTTCTACTAGTTCTTCCATTTACATCAAAATAAGGATGAATATGAACAAAATAAAAATGCATAACTTGTGATTTAATAAAATCTTCCATTTCACTATTTGTATTATCATCATTAACATAATCAAAAAATTGATCCATGTGATAATCTATTTTTTCTGCATCCATGCCCATAATAGGAAAATCTCTATCTAATCTATTATCTATATAAACTGGTTTGGTTCTATAATATTCTCCCATATTATTAGTATCTTCTTTACTTAATAAATCCTTACTTAATATCGCATATAATACTTTTAAGCTTTCTTTATCAATTACGTGATGAGATAATATATATCTATAACCCTGATACAAATTAGTTATTCTCGCGCTCATTTTATCACAGTTTTTATTCTTTATAACCTTACCAATTTCAGATAAATCATCTCTTATTCCTTCAATATTATTATTAGCTTTTATTCCCTCTGGAAGCATAATTTCTTTTGCAAATTTTAAAGTATGCATGTAATCTAAATCTTCTAGAAAAATAAGTAGATCTTCTAAACTACTTTTAAAATAATTTTCGTTATAAAATAATTTATTGCCATATCCAGTATCCAGTGAAGTTTTAATCATATAATCACCCCGTATGCATGCATATTATATACACTTTATTTAATTGTGTCAAAAATAGTCTATAATGTTATAATTGTTTTGGTGAACAAAATGGAATCAAGAATTTATTATCATAAAAGAAAAAAATTTTTAAAAAGAATTAATACATTATTATTTATAATATCTTTTTGCATATTTTTCTTTTGCTCATATAAGTTATTTATTTGGAATAAAGAAAACAATAGTAGTAAAAGAATTAGTTCTAATATAAATAAATATGTAGGAGAGAAAAAAGCACGTGGAGAAAATATAAATCCACCTAGTGATAAAGAAGATGATTACTTTAAATATATTAAGATGAATATGCTTAATGTAAATTTTAATGAACTTTTAAAAATCAATTCTGATACAGTTGGCTTTATAAAAGTAAATGGAACTAATATAAATTATCCAGTTGTTCAAAATAGCAATAATATATACTATTTAAGTCATGCATATGATAAAAGTAAAAATTCAGCCGGATGGGTTTTTGCTGATTATCGCAATAACATGAAAGATTTTGATAAAAATACGGTTATATATGCTCATGGAAGATTGAATAATACAATGTTTGGTAGCCTTAAAAATATTTTGAAAAGTAAATGGTATGACAACAAAGATAACTATGTTATTAAATTTTCAACCCCTTATGAAAATACACTTTGGCGAGTATTTAGTGTTTATAGTATAAAAGCAGAAAGTTATTATATAACTACATATTTTGATAATAATTATGATGAATTTTTACAAACAATTAAAAATAGAAGTTTAAAAGATTTTAATACTGATGTTACCACTAATGATAAAGTGCTTACCTTATCTACTTGCAAGGACACAAGTGGCAAAAAACGAGTTGTAATGCATGCTAAACTTATAAAAGTAGAAAAAAATAAATTTTATTAAGTTGTATGCAGTTTTTTTATTTATTATGTGATAACATTAACATTTTATCTATCAGTTCTTATATTACGTTTATATATTAAGGCCTTTATAACTAATGTTATCAATTTTTATTGAATTTAATTTACAACATATGGATCCCATCCGGCCCCAGTACCATCTGATAATGTAATATTAGATGATAAATAAAAAACTGGGGACACACCACGGCTTATATCAGTTTCACCATTGCAAAGTAAACTAACACTGTGGATGAAAAACACGCTGTAAGCCTTAGAATTGGAATATGGTGAGAGAATCCATGGATAAGATGACTCGTATTTTGGTGGAATTGAAGTAGTAAAGCTCAACCATTGTGTGCCTTTACATGTCACATAATTTACGTTATATAAGCTATACGAACTACATTGTTCTATGTTTGAATTTGATTTTATATAATCACTTAATGTCATTAATCCTACTTTACCCTTCCATTTATAATTTGACTCTTGGTTTATTGTTTCATTTAAAGATGAAGACGGATTAACTGTACCTACATTGAATAAATGGGATACAATTTTATTTTGAATATCTGTAGATAAAGTGCTTAACCATGTACTATTTAAATATGTATTTAAGTATGCTTCTTTTTCTGGCAAATCATATAATGTTCCTCCTATTTCTCTTGGCATTTGTGTTATATTGTTTTCTAATGAATCTAGCATTGTTGTCCTACTTCCCCACACATTACATCCATAATAATTTGATTCGGTTCCAGAACTTTGATAACAATAATCTGTAGATATATTTGAATATCTTGTGCCTATAATAGAATTTTCATCTGTCATGCCTGATATACTTGTTGAATACCCAGGATCGAAAGTTATATATCCAATACTACCATTTTTTATTACTTTTAGTGTTCCATCTGATTCTACTGCCATTATTCTATACCTATCACTACCTAGCTTAATATAGTTTTTTGGATTGGTTCCTCTATAAACATATCTTCCTGTTGTAGTATCATCTGCATATAATCCATCTCCTGATGTTACTACAGGAATTTTAACTCCACCTATTGTTATTTTTTTTAAAACAGTATTTCCTTTAGCTTTTAATGTTATATTAGATTGGAAAGCGGCATATCCAGCAGATAAAAATAATATTAAAACAATTGATAAAGTTATAATTATTTTCTTTTGTTTTTTCTCTTTTCTTCGTATTCTTCTTTTCATTTTCATAACACCACCTGTATCAAAGATTATCTTATTCTTTGATACTCTTAATTTGTGGTTTGCCTTTATTTTACAAGGAAATTTTAAAATAAAGTTTTTAGTTTTTTCTTTGTTTTTTTAGTGTGTTGTATTTGCTTTTTCCCCTTATATTTGGTATGATTGATGCAGATTAAAAGATTCGTAGAATAAGATAATCTACGAATCTTTTACGTTATTTTTACAACAGAAACCAAAGTAAATTACTTAGTTTAAATATCATGCTTTCAGCTATACACAGCTTTTTTGATTGTTTCATATTATTTTATATGGATTATTTATAGTTCCTCTACCTTTTAAATTAACATTAGAAGATAAGAAGAATACTGGTGATATACCACGATCATTTCGTGCACTATTATAACTAATACCTAGTCTACTAACGATTGTAACTGCAGTATTATTATAATTATGAACCGGTGTAATTGTCCATGCATACGCTTCGCTTAAAAGTTCTGTATACATCCAGTTATGTGTTTCGCTATTGCTATAACAATTTGAATCACTTTGATATGCATAAACACTTGTACATGATAAATTAGTTGATGCTTTTACATAATCACTTGCTGTTATTAATCCTATTTTACCGTTCCATTTATATGTTTGCTCCTGAGTCACAGTATTTAAAAGACTTGTTTCATCAGAAGTAATTAGTCCTACATTAAACATATGGTTAACTATTTTACTTTGAACATCTTTTGATAATGTATTTAACCATGTACTATTTAAATATGTATTTATATATGCTTCTTTTTCTGGTAAATCATATAATGTTTTTCCTATCTGTCTTGGCATTTGTGTTATATTGTTTCCTGATGAATCTAACATTGTTGTCTTACTTCCCCATACTTTACATCCATAATAATATGATTCTTGCTCTGGATTTTGATAACAATAATCTGTTAATACAGTTGTATATCTAGTACCTTCCGTAGAATTAGTATCCGTAACTCCAGGAATACTTGTTCCATATCCTGTGTCAAATACCATCCTTCCAATGACATTTTTTTTGATTACTTTAAGTGTGCCATCAGATTCTATTGATATTATTCTATATATATCACTGTCTAATTTTATATAGTTATTAGGGGTTGCTCCTT
>CAVDHX010000054.1:0-2112 GCA_963609095.1 Sphaerochaetaceae bacterium
TAAATACTTTGCTACAACATTTATAGTAGCACCACTATTAATTAAAAGTGATGCATGATAGTTTTAAAATGTAAATGTTATGGTTTTTATTGATATTTATTATTTGTATTAATTAGTAATTTTAAGCAATCTTTAGGTTTAAAATTAGAATTAACCGTTTGACAATTACACTGAAAAACGATATAATTTCAGTGTAATTGTCAAGAAAGAAAAGGGATTAGTATGAAAAAAGAGGAGAAAATCAATTATAAAATTGATAGTAATATTCTTAAAAATTACGTAGAAGCCATTAATTCAATAAGAGAGCCAATGAGTCAAATTAAGACTCAACTTAATCACCTAACAAATCCAATGCGAGAAGAACTAAAAAGCATTAATATTATGTCTGATACAATTAAAGAACTATCAATCAAGTTTCCAAATGAACAAGCAAAAATATTTACAGATACTATAAAGCAAATAGTGAGTGCTAATAATGGAATGCTTTCTACAAGAATGATAGAACCACTAAATATAAGTAGACAATATCTATCAGTCATGGAAAACAATAATGTCATCGAAAAAGTTTCAAGGGGTATTTATCTTTCGCCAAGTGCATTTGAAGATAGTTATTTTTCATTTCAACAAAAATATAAAAAAGCTATTTTTTCACACATGAATGCTCTGTATTTCTATGGTATGACAGAAGAATTTCCATATAATTATACAGTAACAGTACCTCAAAGTTATCATGTGGATACTGTAAATGAAAAATGCAATGTATTTTACGTTTCAGATGATATATATGAACTTGGAGTTGTTGAGATAGAAACTCCAAGTGGAAATAAAGTAAGAACTTATGATAAAGAAAGAAGCATTTGTGATATCATAAGATCAAAAGGAAGAATGGATTTTGAACAAGTTAAAAAGACAATTAAACAATATATCCAATGTAAAGATAAGAATATGGTAAAACTATCTGAGTATTCAAAAAAAATGGGAATAAGTGAAAAGGTAATGGAAATGATAGGTGGATATTATGAGTAATTCAGCACAAGCAGTTAAAGATAAATTAAAAAATATTTCAAGAGAGAAAAATGTGGATTTTAACTCTGTTATGAGATTTTATATGTATGATAGATTTATTGAACGGTTGTCAAAAAGCAAATATAATGATAATTTTATATTAAAAGGTGGGTTTTATTTAAGCAAATTATTTGGATTAGATAATAGAAGTACTATGGATATAGATACAGCAATAAGAAAAGCAGAATTTACAGAAGAAAATCTTATTAAAATGATAAATGAAATTATTAGTATTGATGTAGGTGATAATGTAAAATTTAGAATTGAGAAAATTGAACCAATTCGAGATGAGGATGAATATGGTGGATTAAGAATTACTATTAATTTTATGCTAGAAAACATTAAAGACAAATTTCATATTGATTTAGCAACTGGGGATCCAATATACCCAGGGCCAAATAATTATAGGTATGAATCTTTAATGGGAGATGAGATTTATAAGATTTGGTCATATAATCTTGAAACAGTTCTTGCTGAAAAAATAGAAACAATTCTTAGTAAACTTGAAACAAGTAGTAGAATGAAAGATTATTATGATATTTATTTAATATATAAGTTTAAATTTGATAAAATAAATAAAGAAAAGTTTAGAGGGGCTGTTGAAAAGACATTTAGAAAAAGAGAATTTAATTCAGTTTTAATGGCAAACTTGAATATTGTTAAAGAAAGCAAAATTTTAAGATATAAATGGCTTAGTTATTCAAGAAAAAATAGTTATGCTAGAGATGTTGAGTTCGAAGAAACATTAAAATGCCTAGAACAATTTATTGATATTATAGTTCCAGTTGCAGTATAAAAAACAATATTCTAAGTACCATTTAGGTATCAACACACTAATAATTACTAATTTATTAAGGGGGTTGTGAGAATATGTAGGCACTAAAAGACCGCTTTTGAAAGAAATTAACTCATACAAAGAATAAGGCGGTAAGCCCCTGAAATCCCCTCAGAAATGGCGGGATACTTTGTTTATAAGGGCTTTATGCTTGTTTATATATGTATTAGGTACCCAAATAGGTACCCATTTTAATTTAGTTTGTCTATAAT
>CAVDHX010000055.1:0-7250 GCA_963609095.1 Sphaerochaetaceae bacterium
CCTGATGTAACAGTATCATTATTACATAATTCAACACCTGTGACACTACTATTTTGTTGGCTAACATCGTTCATTGCTACTGTCGCAAAAGTTCCATCATTAAATTCAGCAAGCAACCTTCCTTTATTTTCTACCTTAACAGCTGATATTTTATTAATAAAATCACGCATAGATTGAGATATATTATCATCTTGATTATTATTAACATAATTTTTTATATTTGATATATCAGAAGAGGTATAAATTACTAATTTTGCATTCATAGCTTCTAACATATCATCACAAAATGTATTAACATTTAATTGGCAGGTATTATCTTTATATATGATTGTATAAGGTTTATCAGAAGAAGTATCAATTTTAATATTCTTAGTACTTATATAACTTATATAATTGCTAAAAGAGCCTAAATTATAAATAGATTCAACATTATTATAGCTATATGTTGTTTTATAATTTGTAACTACGTTTCTAAATTGAACAAAAAGAAAAATTAAAATTGTTAAGACAAAAGTAGATACTACTAATGATTCGGCTAATAAAAAACCCCTATTATTCATTCTATTCATAAAATTTACTCCTTTTTCAATTGTTTTTATTCTGAATATATTATATAATAGATTAGGGATAAAATCTAGTCCTAAAGAATAAAGGAGCTTGATAAAATGATTAGAACATTTGATTTTACAAAGATGCCAATAGTTGATATTATAAATGAAATATTGGTTGATTCTGCTAAGAGAAATGCAAGTGATATTCACTTTGATCCATATGAGGAATATTTATTAATTAGAATTAGAATTGATGGTATTTTGATGGATTATGCGAAAGTACCTAACGAACACAGAGATTATTTAACTACTAGAATTAAAACAATATCTAGAATGAATATAACTGAATCCAGATTACCACAAGATGGTGCGATTAAGGATACAATAAATGGTGTTGATTTGGATTTACGTGTTTCAGTATTACCTGTTAGTACAGGAGAAAAAATAGTTATTCGTATTTTGGATTATACAAGAAGTATGGCTGGATTAGAGGAATTAGGTTTTAACGATGAGAATTATAAAAAAATATTGGAAATGATTAGTGTTCCAAATGGTATTATTTTAGTAACTGGTGCGACTGGAAGTGGTAAAAGTACAACTGTATATTCTATGCTTCAATATTTAAATACATCAGAAACAAATATAATTACTGTTGAGGACCCAATTGAAATGGATATTAGAGGTATTAACCAAGTTCAAACAAATTCTAAAATAGGTTTAACATTTGCAACTGCATTAAGATCTATATTAAGACAAGATCCAAACATTATAATGATTGGAGAAATACGTGATACTGAAACAGCTAAAATAGCAGTTCGTGCTTCTATTACAGGCCATTTAGTACTTTCTACATTACACACAAATACAGCACTAAATACTATTGAAAGATTAATTGATATGGATGTACAAAAATATTTACTAGCATCGGCCTTGGAAGGTGTTGTTTCACAAAAGTTAGCAAGAAGTCTATGTGAACATTGCCGTACGTTAAGAAAAACAAGTGATTATGAAAAAGCTATTTTTAAAACTGTATTAGGAAAAGATGTTGATGAAATATATGATGCGGAAGGTTGCGAACATTGTCATGATGGTTACAAAGGACGTATTGCTATTCATGAAGTATTAAGAATAGATCAAAGTATTCGTGATGAGTTAAGTAACAATGCTGATAAGGAAAAAATAAGGCAATTAGTTTATGGTAATGGTAATGTTATTACTATGTTACAAGATGGTTTACAAAAAGTGGTTGAAGGAAAAACTACATTTGCGGAAATTTTAAAATTAATTGAATTAGAAGATGATGATAAAATTAGTAGTAATACTTCATTAAAGGAAGCTATTATGGAAACAAAAGAAGTTATGACTGCTAAAGAAAAACAAACAAGTGAATTTTTAGGTACTAAAAATATATATTCTGCCGATGATGTTGAAGAATTATAAATTTTATAATTCTTTTTTTATAGAAAAAATATGAATAAATTTTATTCATATTTTGCTATTGCCTTAGTAACAACACTTTTAAAATTACCTTTGGTTACGGCAGTAATAGTTCTTGTTTCGCCAGATTTTAAAGTATCACCAATATTTCCTCTTAATGTAATTACAGTATTATCATCCTTATCTTTTAATTCAATATTAACATCTGATATGTTATTATCTGTATCAGTAGTATTGGTAACATCGGCAGAAAAAGTGGTATAACCGTTTTCTGTTATTAAGGAAATATTTGAAAATTTTAATCCTTCATAAACTTCTTCTTTGATAATTCCCTCTTTTGTATTAGCTACTATACCTGAATCGGTATTATCGGCAATTTTATTATTTATTAATTTGTCGGATATAGTAAGTCCAGCAATTAATGCAATAATAGTGGCTAATACTGCAATTAAATAATTTTTATACTTCTCTACAAATTCCAATACCTGTTTTTTTGAATTGTTCACACATATCCCTACTTTCTAATAATTATTATAAGGGATTTTTTAAATAAATTCAATACTATAAAAAAGCTTTTAATTTTTCAATATATTTTTCACCAAAATCCAAAAGATTTTTACCCAATGAAATTATTTTTTTATCAGCTGTTTTTTCATATTTTTCAATATTTTTAGTTAATTCTAAATTTCCCATTGTGAGACCTTTTATTAGCATATCAGCAATATTTGTGTCACTATTATCTTCAAGCATTTCTTTGTTTATACTTAATTTTGACATTGTTTTAGTCATGAGACCTAAATCTTTTGCTTGTAACTTATGTTTTTTTAATAATTTTTCAGTTTCTAAGGAATATTTTTCATAATTTTTTTTAATTTCAAAAAGCAAATCTAATATTTTATTTTCTTTTCCTTTTAAACAATTTAGCAGATCAATTGTACTTTGTAAACCCATACTACTTGTTTGATAAATATAAGTTAATAATTCTTCATTTTCGTTCATATATCTTCATCCTTTCAACTATATTATTAATCAAAATAAAAAAAATATGCAAAAAAAGAGCATTAAAGCTCTACATTGTGATATACATGTTGTACATCTTCTACTTCATCTAATAAACTAAGCATTCTTTCGAATATTTCTTTATCTTCACCAGTTAAAGTTACTTTTTCCTTTGGTAGCATGCTTATTTCATCTAAATCAAATTCTACTTGTGGTAGTTTAGATAAAATAGCTTCTTTAATATTATTTAAATCGTTAGGCGCTCCATAAACAATTATTTCATCATTGTCTACTTCAATGTCATTAATATCTAAACCTGCTTCTAATATAGCATCTAGCGTTTCTTCTTCAGTTAAACCTTTAAAACTTACAATGCATAAATGATCATACATATAACTAACGCTTCCTTGTGCACCCATTTTAACATGACACTTATTAATAACAGCTCTTACATTTGAAACGCTTCTATTAACATTATCAGTTAAACAAGAAATTATAGCAGTTGAACCAGCTGGTCCGAATATTTCATAATTTGCTACTGTATAAGTTTCATCCGCACCACTATTTACTTTTTCAATAGCTCTATTAACAATATCGTTTGGCACTTGATCTTTTTTAGCCTTTTCAACTAATCTTTTTAAAGAAGGGTTCCCTTCTAATTCTACGCCACCATTACGGGCGGCTTGATAAATTTCTTTTGCATACATTGAATATAATTTAGCTTTTGCAGCTCCTGTTTTTTGAATACTGGCCTTTCTTACTTCATATGCTCTTCCCATGTTAAACTTCCTTTCTGTGCTTTTTTTAAAGCATTTTTTGCAGCTTCTTGTTCGGCCGACTTTTTACTATGTGATATACCTTGACCATATATAATACCATCAATTACAACGTTTACTGTAAATTCAGGATTATGGGATGGTCCAGTTTCACTTACCAATATATATTCTAAACTCTTTTTATCAGTTTGAACATATTCTTGCAATAATGATTTATAATCATCGAAGAAATCAACCTCATGATTTTCAATTAATGGAATTACAAATTCATAAAAGAATTCTTTGGCTTTTTTTAAACCTTGGTCTAAATATAAGGCGCCTAAAAATGATTCAAATATATCGGAAACAATTGCTTTACTATATTTACCACCATTGTCAGCTTCACCTTTACCTAATTTTAAATATTCATTTAATCCTAATTTTATTGAATACTCATAATTTGCAGTTTCACATACATAATGGGCTCTTATTTTAGTCATTTGACCTTCATCATATTTATCACTTTTATATAAATAATCACTCATAAGCAATTCTAAAACAGCATCTCCTAAAAATTCTAAACGTTCGTAACTTTTAACATTATTTTCATTAGAATATGAAGTATGTGAAAATGCTGTTTCATATAAAGTAATATCATTTGGTTTAATTTTTAATTTTTCAAATAATTCCATCATAATCACCTTTAGTATTATAACATTTATTTATAAACTTTAAAAGTAAAAAATTAAAGAGAGTAGCTACTCCCCTTAATTTTTCTTAACATTCATCTTTTTATCTCTATAGATAATAACTCCTACACCACCAGCAATAATAACTAAACCTACGCCTAAAATAATTAAAGGAATGCTAGCTGCTGTATTTGGAACATCAATCGTAGTTCCACAATCCCATGCACCATATAATGTCATATTATTATTTAAGGCAGTACCATCAGTCCATTTTCCAGTTAAATTATCTTTAGTATACCAGCCATTAAACTTACAATTTTCTTGTCTTGTTGTTAATTCTTTTTCTTGGTTATATTTAGTACCTTTATCATAACAACTTGTTCCAGGTGTTGGATCAGTTAAGTTAGCATCTGGTTTTACGTTACCAACTATAACGTAATTAACGCAAACTTTAGGTTTATCAACTTTAGCGGTTAAGCTAATTGATTTTGATAAATCGGTATTATCAGTATATAAAACAGCTAATCTTTGATATGAGGTATCAGAAGGCTGATAAATATATGCTTTTGTACTAGTTCCTTTTGCTGAAACGTTTACTTTAATTGTAGTTGTTTGTCCCAATGCATTTGATGGGATTTTAACTAAGAATTTTTCACCTGCATTAAATGTAGTTTGAGTTTTTCCTGACGTATTTGTAACAATAGTACCAGTAGGTGCTCCTGTTACTTCTACTGAGTAAGCTGTAGTACCAGTTAATGTTGTTGTAATTTCCTTTGAAACAAAGTAATTACCATCACTAGATAAATCCATATTAGTATTACTTATACTTACATCTAATGATGCTTGTTCATTTGCTTTAGCTGTTTTTGCAGCATTTACTAATGTTTTAATAGAATCTCTAAGCCCATAAGGGTCAGCAGAATTAGTTGTAAAATCTGCACTTAAACTGCCACTTTGTCCAGTTTCAGCCAAGTACCACCATAAAGCAGCTTGAGTAATGAACCTATCTTGATCATTGTTTCCTTTTATTGATTTGTATGGATAACCATTTTCTAAAATGTATCTAACACCATTGTCTGCTTCTTTAACTAATGAAACATTAGTTGTTTTTTCAGGCCATTTTTTTTCAACATCCATGCAATAAGCAACTTTTCCGTCGGACGTTCTAAATTTAGCCCATTTATAATTTTCTCCAATGTATGATACCATTACTCCTTCTCTACTAATTGTAGGATTATTAGGAGCAGCATTTACCATTGGAATGCTAGTAACAGATAAGACTGCAACTAACAAGAAAGTACAAATTATACTATAAATTTTTTGAATTGTTTTCATAACGATTCCCCCTTACTTTAACGTGTTCTTCCTTTTGGCTCATTTACCTTAGTTTCTTCACCATAAACGTTTTTATTTATTTCTCTCATTATTGCATCTACTTGTTCATCAATGCTCATATTTTCATTGTGTTTGTTTTTTTCAGCTTTATTAGCTGTTATATCTACATTTTTTTCTAAATCAAATTCTTTTTCATCTTGAAGCTCTTCATCTTTCTTTTTCTTAGAGCTTACAAGACCAGCTGCAGCAATGGCTGCACCACCAAGCCCTAAAAGTCCAGGTAAATTATTGGCAGGATCACCAGTTTGTGGTAATACATCTTTGTGTTCTGGTTCTGGATCCGGAGTTGGCTCAGGAGTTGGCTCAGGAGTTGGCTCTGGTTCTGGATCTGGAGTTGGCTCTGGTTCTGGATCCGGAGTTGGCTTTGGATCTGGGTCTGGATTAGGTTCATCCTTACTAGGTTTTAAATCTGGTACGGCATCCGAATCTTCAGATGTTTTCTTGTTTTCTTCTAACTGTTTAACTTCACCAGTTATAATATCATAAATAGCTAATTCATTACCATCTTTATCTCTAATTATGTAATTAGTTCCATCAGTAGTCGCAAAAGTATAATCGCCAATAGTTGTAGTTCTTTCAGCATAACCAGCCTCTTTCATTTCATCTGTTGGGCCATCAGGCAATACGCCTGAAAGAACTTTAGCGTCGGCAGGTATTTTTCCTTCTTTTTGTAATACTGAGATTAAGTCTTGTAGTTGATCGTTTGAAAGTCCTACACCGCCTTGTCCTAAAATGTAATATTTACCATCTTGTGATTTCATAAGAATATATTGGTTATCTTCAACGCTAACTTTATTATCAACAGTATCTTGTGAGTTTTGTTTTTCATCAACGGCATTTTCATTAGAATTAGTAGTTTCTGTTGTTTTTTCATAGGCTTGTTTATAAACAACGTTTCCTTCAGCATCCATAATTATAATATTACCATCTTGATAATCAACTGTATAACCGGTGTCAGCAATTTGAACTTGTCCGGATGCTAAAATGTAATCTAAATTATATGCTGTTACATCAACAGAGTTAAGATCATAGTATTGGCTTAATTGTTCAGCCAAATCAGCAGTTGCTGGTACATTTCCAACAATTGTAAGATGTCCATCTTTTTCAACAACATCGTAGCCATCAAAATGTCTAACGTTTGTAGTTTGAACTGTTTCATTATTTTGAATAACATCACTTGAATTTTCTTGTGATATTACTGTTTCTTCTTGAACTACTGCCTTAGTCTCATCAGTTAATTCTTGTGTTGCTTCTGGTGAAACTTCATCTTGTGATGCCAAAGCCTCATCTTGAACATCCTCGTTTATTACTGGTTCAGCTGTTTCTTCTTGAACTACTGCCTTAGTTTCATCAGTTAATTCTTGTGTTGCTTCTGGTGAAACTTCTTCTTGAACTACTGGTTCAGTCTCATCAGTTGATTCTTG
>CAVDHX010000056.1:0-3088 GCA_963609095.1 Sphaerochaetaceae bacterium
GATTTCTTATTTTAAAAAAATCAAAGTTTTATTCTTTGACTTTAAAATTTTATACATTGAATCTGAAATGACATATATCTCCGTCTTGCATTATATAGTCTTTTCCTTCTAATCTTAGTTTCCCTGCTTCTTTTACTTTTGTTTCACTACCCAACTGTTTAAGGTCATTAAAGCTCATTATTTCAGCTTTTATAAAACCTTTTTCAAAGTCAGTATGTATTATTCCTGCACATTCTGGAGCTTTCATTCCTTGTTTATATGTCCATGCTCTTACTTCATCTGGTCCTGCTGTTAGATATGTTGATAAACCTAGTAATTTATAAGAGCTTTTTATTAATTTATCTAATCCGCTTTCTTGGATATTTAAATCTGTAAGAAATTCTTTTTTATCTTCGTCATCTAATTCACTTAATTCGGCTTCTATTTTGGCACATATTACAACGACTGATGCATTTTCTTTTTCGGCATATTGTTTTAATGTTTTAACGTAGTCATTTTCTTTATTTATTTCGTCTTCGTTAACGTTTGCGACATATATGATTGGTTTTAGTGTTAGTAGGTTAAAAGGTTTTAGTATTTTTAATTCCTCTTCGGTTAGGTTTAAGTTTCTTGGATTAATGTTTTTTTCTAGATTTTCTTTTAATTTTTCTAAAAGTTCAGATTCTTTTAAAGCTTCTTTGTCGTTTGCTAATCTTGCTTTTTTTCCCATTCTAGCTAATCTGTTTTCTATTACTTCAAGGTCTGCTAATTCTAATTCTACATTAATTATTTCAACATCTCTTATTGGATCAACGTTTCCTGAAACGTGGGTTATGTTACTATCTTCAAAACATCTTACTACTTCACATATTGCGTCAACTTCTCTTATGTGTGAAAGAAATTTATTTCCTAGTCCTTCACCTTTTGAGGCACCTTCTACTAGTCCTGCAATATCAGTAAATTCAAATGTTGCTGGTATTGTTTTTTTAGGATTATACATATCTTCTAAGAATTTTACTCTTTCATCTGGTACGGTTACCATTCCAACGTTTGGTTCTATTGTTGCGAAAGGATAATTAGCCGCTAATATATTTTGTTTTGTTATTGCATTAAATAGTGTTGATTTTCCTACGTTTGGTAAACCAACTATTCCTGCTGTTAAACTCATTTTTCATCACCAGGGAATATTATACTATAATTTTTTTGATTTTTAAATATTTTGCATTTAAAAACTCCAACTATAAAGTTGGAGAAGCTGCTGTTGGTCCTAGTGGAAGTCCTATCATGAACCAGCCAATTACTATTAATAACCATACTACGGCAATTATTAAAGCTGTTGGTCTTAATAATTTTAAGGTACCGAAAACGGTTATTTTATTACTTTCTTTATTGTTGTATTTTTCTAGGAATGCAAGCATAACTATAAAGTATACAAAGAAAGGTGTTATACTTTTTCCGACACTATCTGCTGCTTTAAATATAAATTGTGTGAAGTCTGGTGTTATGTTTGCTTTCATTAATAGTGGCACTAAAATAGGGGAGGCTATTGTCCATTTAGTTATTGATTCTGGAATTAAGAATGACATTAATATTATTACTAAAAACATTGTAATTATTAGTGGCAATCCTGTGAATTCTAGATTACTCATAAATGATATTAGCCAAGTTGCTACTACTGTTCCTAATCCTGTCCAATTTAATATGCTTACCATTAATGAGTAGAAAAACATTAATATAAACATATATCCTAGGTTATCAAATTCTTTTGAAAGACCGACACTGAAGTCGTTGGTGTTTTTTATATTTTTAGATATGTATCCATATATTCCAGAGCAAATCATCATTATTATTAAGAATACAAATGCGAAGGCATCTTTAAATGGTGATGTGCCACCTAATAGTTGTGCGACATAATCTGTTTTGCTTGTGTCTAAAAGTAGGCCTGAAGCTGGCAATCCTGGAATTATTGTGTATATAAATATTAATATTAATATTATGAATGCAATTGAACTTAACATTAATCCTTTTTTTGATATTACTAGTTCATCTTCTTCTTTTACTGATTCTTTTACTTTTGGCTTTAATATGTTTTCGACAATTAATGTTCCGATGATTGAAAGGATGAATGTTGAGGCAATCATGGCATATGAGTTTGACCAAGCATTGAAAATGTAGTCTTTGTCCACATCTACTGTGGCAGCTGCTTTTGTTAATAATCCTAATTGATAATCATCATAGTTAAATACTAATCCGGCTCCATATCCCATACTAACTCCAATAAATGCAGTTAGTATTCCAAGCATTGAGTTTCTATTTAGATATTGATAAATTACAGCGGCTAAAGGTATCACTAATACGAATCCATATTCTCCAAAGAATGATGATACAATACCAATAAATAGTGTTATAAATGTTACTACTGATGGTTTTAATCTTCTTAGCGGTGTAAATAAGGCTTTGAATAGTCCACTTGATTTTCCAATTGATATAGCCATTAATGATATTATTAATAAAACTAATGGTTCAAATGATTTAAATGTTGATACTGGTGATGATAGTATGTATTTTATTCCTTCTTTTGAGAAAATACTTTTTACCGTTACAATTGAAGTTTCTAAGCTTTGATTATTTATTTTTGTTATTTCTCCTTGCAAGCCAAAGGCTGAACATATCGCACTTAAAATCATTACTGAAAGTGTTAATATTATTATAGTAATGACGGGGCCTAATAATAAGTTTTTCTTTTTTTTCATGTTGTCCTCCTATATTTTTACTATTTTTTTTATTTTTTTATTGAAGTCTATACGAGGTAGCATAATACTTCTTTGGCATCCTAAACATTTTATTTTTATGTCGGCACCTAATCTTGTTATTTCCCATTCATTATGACCACATGGATGTGGCTTTTTCATAATGACTATGCTTCCTAGTTTATATTCAGTCATTTTCTATCACCTATATGGTATTATACTATATATTTTTCTTTTTTGAAAGTGATATTTTTTTGATTTATTAGTAGGATATTTTGTTAAATTAAGAAAAATTTCAAATTTATTTTGATATAAAAAAGGAAATTGATAATTTATGTCGTATGTTATATATGAGGAGA
>CAVDHX010000057.1:0-31906 GCA_963609095.1 Sphaerochaetaceae bacterium
TTATGAAAAACCTCTCCACTTAAGGTTGTGCAGAGGTTTATTTTTCTAATTTTTCAATTAATTGTTTTTTAGTTAGTTTTTTATAATCTTTTATTCCTTCTTCTTTTGCTATGTCTTGTAGATCTTCTAGGGATAAATCTTCTAATTTAGCTTCTTTTATTTCTTCTTTGTTATCTTCATCTGGCATTTTGCCATTTTTAACTAAATATTCGATTTGTTCTTTTGTGATTGTTTCATATTCTAACAATGTTTCAGCAATTAATTTTAATAAATCCATATTTTCACTAATGATTTTTTTAGTTACTTTATATTGTTCCATGATTATTTTATGAACTTCTTCATCTATTTGTTTTGCGACTTCATGTGAAAAATTTTGTGCTTTATTATAATCTCTTCCTAAGAATACGCTTGATTGTTGTTCTTCAAATTGAATTGGTCCTAGATCACTCATTCCATATTCAGTAACCATTGCTCTAGCTATTTTTGTTGCTTTTTCAAAGTCGTTTTGAGCTCCGGTTGTTACTTCTTTGAACATTATTTCTTCGGCTACACGGCCACCTAAGAAACCACTAATTGAATCTAATAAGTCATTTTTAGTTCTTAAGTATGTTTCCTCTTTTGGTAACATTAGGTTATATCCACCAGCTTGACCTCTTGGAATAATTGTTATTTTTTGAACGTCGTTTGCTCCATCTAATTTAATACCGACAACGGCATGTCCGGCTTCATGATATGCGACTGTGCGTTTTTCTTTATCTGTGTATTTATGGCTTTTTTTAGCTGGTCCCATTAGAACTCTGTCATGAGCTTCATCTATTTCAGCCATTGTTATTGCTTTTTTATTACGACGCACGGCAAGTAGGGCTGCTTCATTTAGTAGGTTTTCTAGATCGGCACCACTAAATCCAACTGTACGTTTTGCGATGTTTGAAAGTGTTATGTTAGGGGCAAATGTTTTACCTTTAGCATGAACGCTTAGAATTTCTTCTCTTCCTTTTGCGTCAGGATAGTTAACTGTTACTTGTCTATCGAAACGACCTGGTCTTAATAGGGCTGGGTCTAATACGTCTGGTCTATTTGTTGCGGCGATGATGATGATTCCTTCATTAGCACCAAAACCATCCATTTCAGTTAGTAATTGGTTTAATGTTTGTTCTCTTTCATCATGTCCTCCACCAAGTCCTGCTCCTCTTTGGCGACCTACGGCATCTATTTCATCGATGAATACTAAACAAGGAGCACTTTGTTTTGCTTGTTTAAACATATCTCTTACACGAGAGGCTCCAACACCTACGAATAATTCAACAAATTCTGAACCACTTATGAAATAAAATGGTACATTTGCTTCTCCAGCTACAGCTTTTGCTAGTAGGGTTTTACCTGTTCCTGGAGGGCCTACTAATAAGACACCTTTTGGAATTCTAGCTCCCATTTTTTGGAATTTTTTAGGGGCTTTTAAGAAGTCAATTAATTCTGACATTTCTTCTTTTTCTTCATCAAGTCCAGCTACGTCTTTGAAGGTTACTTTTGTTTCTCCTCCACTTAGGCGAGCTTTTGAACGACCGAAGTCCATTGATTTATTTCCTGTTCCCATTTGTCTTGTAATGAAGTAGAATGCTGATCCTACAATAATTACCATTGGTAATACGTTTACTACAAATAGTAAAAATGGGCTTGAACTTGGATCTGTTTGGGTTGTTAATTTAAATCCAGCTTTTTCTTCGGCATTTAATAGTTTTACCATTGTTTCATTGGTAAGTGGCATATTAAAGGCGAATGTTTCATTTGAACTATAATTTTTTAATTTACCTTTTATTGTGTATACGCTTGACTGGCTATTTGGCACTACAACTATTGATTGTACTTCTTTTTTACTAACGGCTTTCATGAATTCACCGTAAGTCATTTCGTTTACTTTTGTATTCATTGTGCCTACTAGCACGTACATACAAAATAAGAAAAGTGCTAGAAATACATAAGGAATCATTCCTCTTTTTACAACTTTTTTATTCATTAAAAACTTCCTTTCTAAAGATACCTAATTATTATATCATAGTTTTCGCTATTTGATTTATCAAATTTGCTTTTTTTTAAGCCTGGAAGCCAAATAATTTGACCTTTACTGTCGGTTAAAATTGGCCATGTGTTTCTTTTTTCTTGCGGTATTTTTTCGTTTATGAAAATGTCTTTTAGTTTTTTTTGTTTGTTTAAGCCTTTTAATGTTATTTTATCTCCATTTTGTTTTGTTCTAATGTGTAGTGGCGTTTCTATTTCTTTTGTATTTAATTTTGTTATAAAGTTTGAGGTGTCAGTTGTGTTTTTTATTATTTCTATTTTGTGATTTGATGGTAAAATTACTTTATCTTTTAAAATATAGTTATATGTTTTTTCTTTGTTTTCTGTTTTTATAAAGGCTTTTGTATATTGTTTTTGAAATACCTTTTTATTGGGCAAATATATTTTTTGATTTGGTTTTGATGAATTTATTATTTTTAATATTTGATTTATGTGTTTATCTGTTATTTTTGTTATATCACTTTGATATTCATCATTTAAAATATATTCTATTATTTTCTTTTGAATTAATGGTTCTTCTTTTGTTAATTTAGTTATATTTAATATTTTATTTTTGTAGATTTCTTTTATATTTTTTTCTATTATTGTTTGAAAATATTTTTCTGTTTCATTTATTTTTTCGTTGAATTTTAAAAATTTTAAATGAACATTTTTATTTTCCTTTTTTAAATATGGAAGAATATATTTTCTCATTCTATTTCTTGTATAGTCATCTGTTTCGTTTGTTTTATCAATCGCATATGGTATTTTGTTTTCTTTTACGTAATTTAATATTTCTTCTTTTGTTTTTATAATTAATGGGCGATATATTTTGTAGTCTTTTTTTTCGGTTATTTTTTGAAAACCAGCATAGCCTTTTAGGCTTGAGCCTCTAATTAATCTCATTAATATTGTTTCAGTTAGGTCATCTCCGTGATGTGCTGTTAATAAATAAGATGCTTTATGTTTTTTTATTAGTGTTTCGAAGAATTGATATCTTTTTTTTCTTGCATAATTTTCGGTGTTTCCTTTGTAGTCTTTTATTTCCATATATTCAAATGGTATTTTGTTTTCTTTACAGAAGGCTTTTACCATTTGAGCTTCTTTTTCGCTTTCTTTTCTTAATTTATGATTAACATGAGCACATATTACTTTTATGTTTTGATTTATAAATAGTGATAATAAGGCCATGGAATCTGGTCCACCAGAGCAAGCTACTATTATGGTTTCATTTTGTTTTATTTGATTTTTTATATCCTTTAATACATCATTCATTATTATCACCCCATTTTATTGGGCTCATACCGTTTTTGATTAAAAAGTCATTTGTTTTGGAAAATGGTTTGCTTCCAAAGAAACCTCGATATGCGGATAGTGGTGATGGATGAGGAGATTCTATGATGTAATGATTTTTATTTGTTATTAATGTTTTTTTACTTCTGGCATATCCTCCCCATAGAATAAATACTATCGGTTTTTCTCTTTCATTTAATAATTTTATCAATTCATCTGTGAATGTTTCCCAGCCTTTATCTTTGTGAGCTAGTGGAGTATCTTTGACAACAGTCATTATTGAATTTAGTAAAAATACTCCTTGTTTAGCCCAGTCAGTTAAGTTATTGTTTGTTCTTGTTATGTTTAAATCTGTTTTTAATTCTTTGAAAATGTTATCTAATGATGGTGGTCTTTTTACGTTTTTTTCTACGGAAAATGATAATCCGTGAGCTTCATTGGGTCCATGGTATGGATCTTGACCTAAAATCACTACTTTTACATCATCATAATCGGTGTATCTTAAAGCATTAAATATATTTTTGTATTCTGGATATATTGTTTTTTTTCTATATTCATTTTTTACAAATGTGCCAAGCTTTTCAAAATATGGTTTTTTCATTTCATCTTTTAAGATTATATCCCATTTTTTATTAATCATATTACATCATTCCTTGGGTAATATTGTATCATTTTTTTGTTTTTTTATAAAGGCATTTTTATTTTAGAATAATGATAAAATTTGTAATAAAGCTTTATGAAATGTTAATTTTTGTCTTGTTTGAATGATATGACCCCCGTTTCTATTTTGTCCAAGAAACGAGGGCCATATCAAGCTTTCTATTTTATTGTGAATTTTTTTACTTTTTGTTTTTGATTTGAATAAAGTCTTATTGTGGAATATGTTAGTGATGTTGCTAGTAAGATATAGTATGCAGGTGCATCTTGAACAAATATTTGCGAAAGAGCAAGTGAAGATGCGGATGTAAATAGGGCAACCTTTATATCATTTGTAAATAATTTTGTTTGTCTGTATGGTTGATATTTTTGATATTTTATTTTCAGATTTTTATTTATATCAATATTTACTGATTTATTATATTGTGGATTTCTCATTTGTGCACCTCCTTTTTGCTATTTTCTATAATCTTCATTAAATCTAAAAGATAATATATAAAATGTTTATCTAATTTTACGGTATCTAATGTTATTGTTAGTTTATTTAATTTCATGCTGAAACGAAACATTCTTGTTAATGATGAAGCTTCGTAGAATAGTTTTTCTCCATCTATTTGATTTGTTAATTCTTTATCTAATGTAATTTCAATGGAATTTTTTGTTTGTTTTATTTGATTTATATTTAATTTTTCGGCATATTTTTCAAATAGTTCTTCATGCATGTAGATAATTAAATCTTCTGATAGTTTTCCAAATCTATCTTCCAGTTCATTTTTGACATCGTTTAGTGATGAATATGATGAAATAGAATTTATTTTTTTATGTATTTCTATTTTTAAATCTTCATCTTTTACATAATTATCATCGATTGATGTTTCTACATCAATTAATGGCATTTTATCTTTTGGTTCATTGTTTATTATTTCTTTTCCTTGAAGTTTATTTACTTCTTCATTTATCATTTGCATAAATAGTTCTATTCCTATGCTGTCTATGAATCCTGCTTGCTGACTACCTAGTAGGTCTCCAGCACCTCTGATTGATAAATCACGCATGGCAATGGCAAAACCACTACCTAATTCAGTAAAGTCTTTTATTACTTTTAATCTTTTGGTTGCTATTTCTGATAGGATTTTTTTGTTATCATACATTAAGTAACAGTATGCTATTTTATTACTTCTACCTATTCTTCCTCTTATTTGGTAAAGTTGTGATAATCCAAAGTGATCTGCATCTATTATTATTAAGGTGTTTGCGGCTTCGATATCAATTCCTGTTTCTATGATGGTTGAACATAATAGTACATCGTATTTTTTATTTACGAAGTCCATCATAACGTTTTCAAGGTTTTCTTTTGTCATTTGACCATGAGCTACTGCTATTTTGGCTTCTGGAATTAATTTGTTTAATTGAACTTTTTTATTTTCTATATTTTTAACATTATTGTATAAAATAAATGTTTGACCACTACGTGCCATTTCTTTGATTACTGCATCTTTTATAATTTGGCTGTTTTCTTTTAAAACGTAGGTTTGAATTGGATATCTATCTTTTGGTGGTGTTTCTATTAAAGATAAGCTTCTTATTCCAGCCATTGACATTTGCAGAGTTCTTGGTATTGGTGTGGCTGATAAGGTTAATACATCGATATTGTTTTTATATTGTTTTATTTTTTCTTTATGTTTAACGCCAAATCTTTGTTCTTCATCTATTACTAATAATCCTAGGTCTTTGAATTTTATGTCATCGCTTAATATTCTATGGGTTCCAATGAGTAAATCTATGGTTCCTTTTTCTAATTCTTCTTTTGTTTCTTTTATTTTTTTAGATGATACAAATCTATTTAATATTGCGATTTTTATTGGAAAGTTTTTAAAACGTTCTATGGCATTTTTATAGTGCTGGTCAGATAGTATTGTTGTTGGACATAATATGGCAGCTTGTTTTCCCGATATTATTGCTTTAAATATAGCTCTAAAGGCAACTTCTGTTTTACCATATCCAACATCACCACATAATAATCTATCCATTGGTTTTGGCATTTCCATATCTTTTTTTATTTCTTCGGTTACTCTTAGTTGATCTGGTGTTTCGGTGTATTTAAATTCTTTTTCAAATTCTAATTGTTCTTTACCATCTTTTTCAAAGGCATAGCCTATTTTTGATTCTCTTATGGCATATACTTTTAATAGTTCTTCGGCTATGTCTTCAGCATGTTTTCTGGCTTTAGCTTTTGTTTTTTGCCAGTCGGAACTTCCTAATTTATTTAGTTTGGGTTGGAGACCATCATTGGATGAGTATTTTGTTATTAGGTCTATTTTTTCAACGGGTATATATAATTTATCATCATCTTTGTATATTATTGTTAGATAATCTTTTTTTAATCCGTTTTTTATTATTGTTTTAAGTCCTGCATATCTTCCGATTCCGTGGGTACCATGAACTACGTAATCTCCGATGTTTAATTTTGTTATGTCTTTTATTCTTGTTCCATATTTAAATTTTGTTTTGTAATTTGTTTCTGATTTTTTTCCATATAGTTCTGTTTCGGTTATTATACAGTAGTCTTCTGTTTGAAAACCTTGAGCTAGTTTTTTGGTTATGATGTTTATTTTATTTGGAAATATTTTGTTTTCATTTGTATATGTTATTTTATCGTTTTCTAGGTATTCTAATAGTTTGTTTACTTGATATCTTGTTGTAAGACAGATAATAACTGTTTTGTTTGATTTTATGTAATCATTTAATCTTTTATTTATTCCATCTGCTTCTTTTGGAAAGTTTTCAATGTTTGTTTGCTTGAATACGAGTTTATCTTTTATGTTTGATGATATTTCGTCTAGTTGTTCAAAATATATTGGATTTGTTACTTTTATTTCATCGAAGTTAAACATATACTTAGTATTTTGATTTATACTTTTGTTGTAATTATTAATTTCATCTATTAAAAGTTCATAGTTAGTTAATAGATTATGATAGTTATCAAATATTATCTCAGGATTATCAAGATAGCCTTTTATGTTTGTTACATCTTTTTCTTGTTTTAATGCTTCGTGTGGGGCATTAAAGGTGTATTCATGCATTAATGTTTCAGTGTTTGGATATATTGTTATTTCATCTATTTTACTGGTTGTTAGTTGGGTGTTTAGGTTGAATATTTTTATGTTGTCTATTTCATCACCCCAGAATTCAATACGGATTGGATTTTCTAGGTTTATTGGAAAAATATCTAATACAAAACCTCTGGTTGCTAACTCGCCTGTCATGTTTACGGTTACTTCTTTTTTATAACCTAGAGCAAATAATTTTTCTATTAGGGTTTCTATTTTATATTCTTGTCCTTTTTTTAATGTTATGGTATGGTTTTTAAATACTTGTTTACTTGGCAAGTATCTTAGATATCCCATAAGATTTGTTATGACTACCACTTGTGAAGAAGATGTAATGGTATTTAATGTTTCTAATCTTGTTGTTTTAAGTTCTGGGGATGATGCTATGGCAACTGAGGTTATGAAATCGTCCATGGGGAAAAGACATACTTTGTCAGTATGGTTAATAAGTGAATTATATATTTGCTCAGAATCATGTAGGTTTGATGTTACTAGTAGTACTGATTTATTTTGTTTTAGTTTTTCTTTAATATATATACTTTTTAGTTCATTATTTAATCCTATTAATTCATGAGCATCTTTTTTAAATATGTTATCTAAAAAGCTCAAGTTATTACCTCCTATTATATTTGTTCATCAAATTATCAAATGACATTTGAAGATAATCATTTAATATTTGTGGGGCTTCAGATGTTATTTGGTTTAATTTTTCTAATTCATCTTTTGGCATTTTTCCTATTACATAGTCTATTTTATCGTTATTTCCAACTTTAGAAATTCCTATTTTTATTCTTTTATATTCGCTTGTTTTTAAATGATTTTCGATGTTTTTTAACCCATTATGGCCAGCAGGAGATCCTTTATATTTTAATTTTATTTTTCCAAGTGGTGTATCTAGATCATCACATATTATTAATATATCTTTAGGTTCAATTTTATAAAATTTACAAAAGTCATTTACTACTTCACCAGATAGGTTCATATATTTTTGGGGTTTTAATAATATTATTTTTTCATCATTTTGTATAAATTCGCAATATAATCCTTTGAATTTTTCTTTGGTAAATTCTAAATTTTTTGATTCAGCAAATTTATCTATAAATTTAAAACCTGCATTATGTCTTGTGTTTTCATATTCTTTTCCTGGGTTTCCAAGTCCTACAATTAATTTCATTTTTATCACCTTTTTTCATAGGTATTATACTATAATTTTTAATAATCTCAAATAGAAAAAGGTTCTTTTTTGAACCTAATTTATTTGTTTTAATGTTTCGTCTATTATTGAATATAGATATATTTTTGTTGGTTTGTTGTTTATACTTTCGATGTATTTTTTATAACCTTTTAATTGATTTATATATGCTTCATCTTTTATGTTTTTTAGTTTATAGTCTACGATTATATTTTCATTTTCTTTTATTAAAAGCAAGTCTATTATTCCATGATATTCTTCTTTATCTTCATATATAAATTCATATTCTTTGTATATTTTTTGTGTGGCATTTAATATACCAGAGTCTATGAATGATTTAACCTTATTCTTTTCGTAATTAGTTAAACCTTCAAAGTTTGGATTTTTAAAGTCTATGTTTTCAAATATACTATGCATTTTTAAACCAAATTCTATGTTTTGTTTTTCTTGCGGACTGAGTAGTTTATGGGTTTGTTTTGAAAAATGATTTTGATTTATTATTTCTTTTTTGATGTTTAATTCGTTTATATTTAGTTTTTCATTTGTTTTTTCTTTATATTCACCATTTTTTGATAAATTATAGGCTTTTGTTAGATTTAATTTTTCTATATTAACATCTTTTATGTATTTTTCTAATGATTGATAGATTGAATTTAGAATGCTTTGAAATGATATGTATTTTAATCTAATATCATTTGATATTATTCCGTTTTCTTTATATACTAATGGATTTTCCATTGATGATATTAATATAATTTTTTCTCTAGCTCTTGTTAGAGCGACATAAAATAATCTTAGCCTTTCAGAAATTTCTTCTTTCATATATTTATTTTTTAGTAGTGTTTTTAATATTGTTGATTTTATGGTTCCATCATAATATGGAATTATAAATCCATATTCTTTTTGAAAGTAAAATAGATTTTTTAAGTCTGATATATTGAATTTTTTTTCTAGTGCTGTGAAGTAGCATATTGGAAATTCTAGTCCTTTTGATGCATGAATTGTCATTATTTTTACTGAGTTTGAATTATCTTTATTAAGTGAAAGTTTTATATCTAGTTTTGTTTCTAATACTTCAGTTAGATAATCATAAAATTCATTTATTTGATAACCTAGTTTATCACAATTTTGGGCGATGGAGATTATTGAATCTATTACTGTTATTCTTTGGTTTATGTTTCCTGCTTTAATCATTTTCATATATATATCAAATGATTCTATTATTTCATTTATTAATTGTTCGTTTGTTTTTTCGTTTATGTTTTCTTTTAATTTTTTACATTTTTGGTATATTTCACTATTTTCAAATTTTTTTGATTTTATCATTTGAAATATTTCATTATCGTTTATTTCAAATAGATAACTACGAGCTAGTGAGGTATATGAATAGATAAATTCTTGGTCTTTTGTTTCTTTTAATATTAGATTATATATGTGTTTTAATAAGACTATTTCATCTGATGTATTAATGGCTTTATCACGATAGATTGTTAATGGAATGTTTAGGTATTCAAATATTTTTTTGTATAGTTCGAATGTAGATGATCTATCTATTAATATGGCTATGTCTTGATATTCTAATAGTTTTTTTTCACCTGTATTTTTATCCATTATTTCGTATTTTCCAATTTTTTGTTTTATGTCGTTAGCTATGGTAAATATTTCTATTTCCTCTTTTGTGAATGGATTTTCTTTATCTTTTTTGTAATTAAGAATTTCCATGTCATAGTTTTCTTTATTTATTTCATTATATGATGTGTTTCCAAATATCATTTGATGTGAGCTTATATAATCGGCACCACCTAGTGATGTATCCATTATTTGATTGAACATGTTATTAATGTTGTTTAATACGTTTGATCTTGATCTAAAGTTTTTATTTAAATCTATTTTTATTCCATTTTTACCTTTTGAATAGTTTTCGTATTTATTTTTAAATAATGAAGGATTCGCATTTCTAAAACGGTAGATTGATTGTTTTATATCTCCTACCATGTATACGTTGTTTTTTTCGATGTATGATATGAATTTTTCTTGGATATCATTGGTATCTTGATATTCATCTATTAGTATTTCTTGATATTTTTCTTTTAATTCATTTCGAATATCTTTATTGTTTTCTAGTAGATTAATGGCAAGAGATGATATGTCTATAAATTCAAATACGTTTTTTTCATATTTAAATTGTGTTATTTTTTCATCTAGTTTTATAATTGTTTGAATAATTATTTCTGCATTATCCTTTGTTTTATATAGGCTTTCTTTTATTTTTTCTTCACTTTCATATTTAACTAGTTCTATTAATTCTTTGACAGTGTTTGAAAGATTTGTTTTGATTTCTTTTGCTTCTTCCTCGCTGTTACGTGGCAAAGGTGGGAGTTTAGGCGGGATTGTTTCTTTTATTTCATCATAGGTATTTGATGACAATAGATTATTTAATGTGTTTTCTATTTTTTCTAGATAATCTCCTTCGATGTAAAAACTAAGTGATTTTATAAGACCTTTTATTTCGTTTTGTTTTTCTTTTAGTAGTTTTTGATATTCATTAATATACTCATTTATTTTATTTTCACTATAATTATTATTAATGTAGTTTTTTAAATAATCTTTTTTATTATATATGTTATCTAGGCTTTCATTTAATTTTAAGATTTCCTTTTTTATGTTTTCGTCGTCTTTTAAGGTAAATTCATCTATGAATTTTAAAAATTTTTCGTCTTTTTTTTCGTAGTAGTTATCAAATATTTCATCTATTATGTGTTTTTTTTCTATTTTCATGATGCTTGCATCTACTATAGATATGTCTGGTGATATGTTTAATAGATGACTATATTTTTTTACTAGGGAAAGTGCATAGGCATCAAATGTTGTTATGTCAGCTGTATCTACTTTTTCTAATTGATTGTTTAAATTTTCTTTTTTTATTTTATTTCTTATTCTTTCTTTCATTTCGGCGGCGGCGGCATTTGTGAATGTTAGTATGAGAAGGCTTTCTATGTCTATGTTTTGTTTTAGTTTTGTTATTACTCTTTCTGAAAGTACGGCTGTTTTACCGCTACCGGCTCCGGCAGATACGATTATGTTGCTTCCAGATTTGTTTATGGCATCGCTTTGTTCTTTTGTCCAATTAGGCATTATTATCACCTTCTATTATTTCTTTAAATTTTGTTTCTTTTAGGTCTTTTATATTTTCTTCTTTTACAAAACATAGGTCTTTAAATGTGCAATTTTGACAGCTTATGTTTTTATTATTTATACGTTTTGGATTTATTTTAAAGTTTGTATTTAATATGTTATTTATGGCTTTTTCGATGTTTTCATCTACGATGTTTGATAATTTATCTATTTGCTCTTTTTCTATTAATTTTGTGTATGTATAAAATCCTTTCTGTGTTTTTTTCATGCCACTTATTATTTCACTGTTTTCATATGTTGAGTCGATGTTTTGGATTATATTTTCATCATTTATTGTGTAACCAATTAGTTTTAAGTTTGATTTTGTTTCTTTTTCTGGGTCAGTAATATCTGTTGATGTTTTGGTTAATATTTTTTGAAGGTAAAAACCATTTACTTGATATTTTTCGCCTAAGCCTTTTTTTATTAAGTATAGGTATGTAGGTAGTTGCATGTTTAGGCCATAGTTTATATTATCTAGGGTTTGATTTATTGTGCCTGTTTTATAATCTATGATGATGGTGTTTTTTTCATCATAGTTTATTTTGTCAATTATTCCTTTGAATTTTATTTTTATGTCGTTTGATTTATTTATTTCTATATACTTTTCGGTTAGGTGGTTTTTATATGTTGATTTTTCATCTTGCCATTTGATTATTTCGATGTCTTGTTTTAATACGTTATATAATTTTTTTAGATAAAATTTTTCTTTATGATTTAGATTTTTATCTTTTAGATATGTTTGATAGCATGTTTTTAAATCGAAGTTTTCGTTATACATTTGTGATAGACAATAGTGAAATAGGTTTCCAATTAATATTGGAAATGTTTCTTCGTATGGGTCTAGTTTTAGGATGTTTTTTATGTAGTATTTGAATGGACATAGTGCATAATTATTAAGGGCTGTATATGATAAGGTTAATGTACTGTTTATATAATTTTTAAAATCTTCTTTGTTTATATTTTTATATTCATTTTTATATGTTTTATATTCTATATTTTTATATGTATTATAAAGTATAGGCAAATTTTCGTTTTTTTCATTATAATCAAAGTAATTATCTAAGTATATTCCTAATGAAAGTGTATTATAGTCATTTGAATATGTGAATGTTTGGTTATGCTCTTTTATTATTTTTAAGTTTAAATCATTTATTATGAATGATGGATAATATGTATTAAAGGTATCTTTTAGTTTGTATGAAAGAGTTATATTGGGAAATGATTTTATTATGTATTTTATTTTTTCATTTTCTATTTTATTTTTTTGATATGAGGTTAATATGCCTAGTTTTTGTTTTTCTTTATCACTTATTAGGTCATCATCTTTGTGTATTTTTGGAATTATTCCTTGATTTAGGCCTAGTATGTAGTAATGTTTTGTTTTATCATTTATTTGGTCAATATCTATTATTTGAACTGCATTTTTTACTATTTTTTGTTTTTGTTTTAACGTTTTAAGTTTATTAATTATTATTTCTATTGATGTTTCATCTATTTTAGGTATATATAGATTATTTAATAAATCTATTATTTGATTTTTTATTTCGCTTTCTTCTATGTTTTCTAATGATGTTTGAATATTCTTTGTTTCTTTTAGTGTTTTTATGAAATTTTGAACTTGAGCAGTACTATAAATTGATTTTGTTTCATTAAAATTAAATGGTATTTTGAATAGGTTAAATATTCTTGTTAGTTCTGTTTTGTAGTCGTTTGTTATTCCTGATATGAATATATTATTTATGTCTATTTCTTTTAGTTTTTCTATTATATCTTGAGCGAGGAATACTAGTTCTTCTTTTTGTGATTGAAATTCATGAACATTTGGTGTTAGATTGCCTTTTTTATTTTTTATTATGTTTATTTCATATTTTTTTAAATCGTTTAGTATATATGGGTCTAATGTTTCGTCTATTACGGTTATTTTTTTTATATTTTCTTTGAATAGTTTGTTTTCTTCAAGTAAATTATTTTCTTTCAATTCTTCATAAAAAGGTAATATTTTTTCTGATTTAATTAAGATGTTTTTTAAATACTTTTGGGTGGATGCATATTTTAAATTATGCTTTTTCATTAGAAAGTATAAACTTTCTTTTTTTGGATTTTCAAGGTAATTATTTAAAAATTCTTGTTTATTTAATATTTTTTTATTTATTATTTGTTTTTCTTGTGTAGCTTTTTTTAATATTTCCTTTTTTATGTAGTTTGGAGCAATTACTATTTCTTCTATGTTCATATTATTCCTACTTTCTTTTTTTATTATACCATAATGATTTAGTCATCATTATCTATTGAAAGAAGCATTTTGATGTCTTTTTCTGATAGTTTTGAAAAGTTATTTTGGTCTGATGATTCATTATCTATTAATAGTTGTGCTAGTTTTTTCTTTTTGTTTTGAAGTTCTAATATTCTTTCTTCTATTGTTCCTTTTGTGATTAATCTTATTACTTCTACGGTGTTTTTTTGGCCTATTCTATGAGCTCTATCTGTGGCTTGATTTTCTACTTGTGGATTCCACCATAGATCTAGGTGAATTACGACTGTTGCGGATGTTAGATTAAGTCCGGTACCTCCTGCTTTTAGTGTGATTATAAATACATCGGTTTTGTCTTTATTGAATTTTTCTACTAGTTCCATTCTCTTTTTTGATGATACGGTTCCATCTATGGAATATGATGATATTCCCATTTTGGTTAGCTGTGGTATGACTAGGTCTAAGGCTTTTTTGTATGTTGTAAATATAAGCATTTTATGTCCGTTTTCTTTTTCTTCTTGAACTATTTTAAGTAAGTTTTCTATTTTTGAACTTTTTCCTTTATAGTTTTCAAAAACTAATGAAGGGGTTATACAAATTTGTCTTAGTTTTGTTAGTAGTTGTAAGATTTTAAATCTAGATTTTGTAAAGCCTTCTTTTTTTATCATTTCATCTAGTGTTTCTTTTGTCTTTTTTACTTCAGCGGCATATATTTCTTTTTGTTTTTGATCTAATTCTATATAGATGTTATTTTCTAGTTTGTCTGGGAGGTCTTTTATTACGTCTTTTTTCTTTCTTCTTAATATAAAGTATTTTATTTGTGTTTTTAGTCTTTGGATTGTTTCTTCATTTTCCATATCTTTTGTACTGTAGAGATTTTGAAATTTTTCTTTGTTGGCAAGATATCCAGGCATGATGAAGTCAAATATACTCCATAGTTCTAATATGCTGTTTTCGATTGGTGTTCCGGTTAGGGCCATTTTTACATCACTTGATAGTTGTTTTAATGCTTTTGAGATTCCGGTGTTTGAGTTTTTTATGTTTTGAGCTTCATCGATTGCGATTAGATTGAAGTTTATTTTTTTATATTCTTCGATATCGTTTCTTATTAATCCATATGATGTTATTATTATGTTTATATCATTTAAGTTTTCAAAGTTGTTTAATCTTTGAGATTTGTTTTCGGCGAATACTTTATATTTTAAATTAGATGAAAATTTATCTAGTTCTTTTTTCCAGTTATATATTAATGATGTTGGGGCGACTATTAGTAATTTCGCATTTTTGTTTTCTTTTATTATTAGTTTCATTAGGTATATTAATTGGATTGATTTTCCAAGTCCCATTTCATCTGCAAGGATGCATCCAAAACCTGATTTATATATATTATATAACCATTTTACACCTGTTAGTTGGTAGTCTCTTAATATTTTTAATTCGTCTTTGCTTAGATTTATATCTTGATTTTTATATGTTTTAAATTTTTTGATGAAAGCATCAAATGTATTATTTGTTTCAATTAATTTATCATATTTTGTTTTTATACTATCTAGATAAAGAGCTCTAAATTTTGGAATTGTTCCTTCGTTTGTTTCTATTTCTTTGTTTGTAAGGCCTAATTCATCTATTACTTTATTTAGTTGTTTTAGATTTTCATCAGTTTCTAGGTTAATGATATTTCCGTTTTTTAGTTTGTGGTAGTGCTTACGTGATTTGAGGGATGTGAGTATGTTAGTTAAGTCACTATTTTCAATGCCATCTAGATTGAAGTTATATGATAATATGTTATCTTTACCTATTTTAAAGGTTACACTATTTGAGGTTTGTTTTATTAGTTTTGTTTCTTTGATTTGTTTTGATGTATATATTTCATATTCTTCGTTTATTTGATATATTCCTGTTTCTAGGAATGTGCCTATTTGATCAATATCTTCTAGTTTTATTTTTTTATTTTCTACTGTGAAACCTTGATTTGTTAAATTTTGAATTATGTTGTTTTCATAATCATAATCTCTTACTATTGTGGGGTCTTTTGAAAAGTAATCTATTTCTTTGTTTGAATATGTTAATTTTATTTTACATTCTATGTAATTGTAGTTAAAATCAAAGTATAGTTTTACATCTGGTGTGGATGATATGGTTATTTCGGTTATTTTTTCATCTAGTTTGATGTTTTCTTTTAGAAGTGGTAATAGTCCTGATGTGAATTTTCCTAGGTCTTTTTTTTCAAAGATGAAACTATCTATATTGTTTTCTTTTAATAATTTATATAGTTTATATATATTTTCATCTACTTTATATATAGCTTTTTCATCATAGAAGAAAGGTGAATTATCAATTAATTCATTTATTTTATTTAGGTTATTAATTGACAATTTATAATAATTATTGGTTTTTGTTAGATTTATATCGAATGGATTTTCTTTAATGTATTTTATTGTTTGATTATCCATTTTTATTTGTTTATCTTTTATTAATTCCATGAATGATTCTAGATTTTCGCTTGTTATTACGCAGGTATAAAGACCTTTTTGGTATATTGGTATGTTAAAGTTTAGTATTTTTTCATCTATTTTATCGAAGTAATATTTATCTGGTGAATATGTTAATTTGGTTGATATTTTGTAATCTTGTTTATGATGATATGCGTACATGAAATTGTGGTATTTATTATTTAAGGTATACATTTTATCTAAGCCAATTTTATATATTACTGTTATATAGTTGGTATAGTAGTAACTTTCTATTTTTTTTATTTCTACTTCTAGTTTTAATTTTTCTTTGATGGTTGGTTTTTTTTGGTTGAATTTTTCTAGTATTGAAAGGCCTAGAGTATATTTATAGTTTGTATCTTTGTATTCTTTTTCATCAAATATTTCTGTTTCATATTTTAATATGCATGCGGCTATGTGTTTACATGTATCCATTTTTTCATATTGTGGGCATGTACAAAAATAGTCATTTATATTTTTATTTTGATCTGTTATAACTTCTACGTCGTATTCTTTATCTACTCTTTCTGATATTATTTTAAAGTAGTTTCTTTTTACTATATTTTCTTTTTCTGATTTGATTAATTTTATTTTATTTGATTGATAGTTTAAGCCTTTCATAAAGTCTGTTGTTCCACATATTCTTATTACTTTGTCGTATAGTTTCATAATTCCACCTCTTTCGATTATATTACTAGTTTTTTGCTTATTTAACAAGCGAACATGTTTAATTTGCCTATACTTTTTATTTTTTTATTCATAGAATATGTCGAAAGGGGTTAATTAGATGAATGACTATTTTAATATGAATAATTTTTCTAATGGGTTTATGATGCCATTTCCACAGGAAAATAATTGTGATAATGAACTTAGTAAAAAGTTACAGGCTCAAGCTGGTGATAATATGAATTTTAATAAGTGTAATTTTAATGGTAATGTAAGTCCGGATAATTTATATGATGTTTATAATGGTTTTATCAGAGGTAATATGTTTCCAAATTTATTTAATCAATATAAGCTTTCTAGACCTTATGATATTAGACCAATGAATGAACAAGCAAGTCTTTTAACTAAGGTTGATGCATATGCTTTTGCAGCTCATGATGTAAATTTGTATTTGGATACACATCCCGATGATAAGGTGATGATAGAACTTTTTAATCAATATAGTTCTGATAGTAAATATGCGACTGAGGAATATGAAAAAAAATTTGGAACACTTTGCGTGAATTCAAAACAAGGGGTACCTTGGACTTGGAATGATACTCCTTGGCCTTGGGAAAATTAGGGGGTTATTATGTGGAAATATGAAAAAAAATTACAATATCCTGTGAATATTAAGAAAAAAGATTTAAATATGGCTAAATGCATTATGACACAATATGGTGGACCGGCTGGTGAGCTTGCGGCTGCTTTTCAATATTTAGATCAACGTTATAATATGCCTGATGATCGTGGTAAGGCTTTACTTACTGATATAGGTACTGAAGAGTTAGCTCATGTTGAAATTATTTCAACTATGGTGTATCAACTTATGAAAGATGCGACTAAAGATGAACTTTTAAAGGCTGGGTTGGATGGAATGTATGCTCAATTTGGAAGGGATTTATTTCCTTCTGACGCGATGGGAAATCCTTTTAATATGAGTTATATTAAGGTTTCTGGTGATTATATTGCTGATTTGGAAAGTGATATGGGAGCGGAACAAAGGGCACGAGCTACTTATGAACATTTGATGGATTTGACCGATGATGCTGATATTTTGGGACCACTTTCTTTTTTGAGACAAAGAGAAATTATTCATTATCAAAGATTTAAGGAATTGCGTGATTATTATTTAAGTATGAAAAAATAATGCTTTATAGCATTTTTTTGTATTGTTTTTTATTTTTATATAATAATAATTATAGGTGATGTTATGAAGAGATTACTAATTTTTATTATTCCTTTTTTAATTTTGGGATGTTCAAAAAAGCTTGAGATAAATGATAAAATTACTGAGATTAAATATAATAATTATGTTATTGATAGCGGTGATTTTAATAAGATTAAAAATATGATAGGAACTAATTTTAATAAAAAATATGGTGGTAAGTTATCTGATAAGTTAATGATTAAAACTACAAAGAATATATATTATTTTTATTTAGATAATGAAATGATTAAATATAATGGTATGGTTCAATATAATAATAAATTAAATAAATTTTTAAATGATTTGATTAAAAAATATACTAATAAGGATTTTTATTTTGTAGATTATAAAAAAAATTATGAAGAAGGTGGTAATAATATTTTGCTTGATAAAACATCTAATTATATTATTTTAAATTTTAAAGAAGATGTTTATGATTTTAGAATTAATGAAATTGAAAAAAGTAATGATAAATTTGATGAGGTTAATTTACTTTATTCACAAGATGTGGTTAGTGAAAATATTGTAATTCGTAAAACTATTGATTATGAAAATCCAGATATTAAGATTTCTTTTAAGAATAAATATGGTTATACTTTTTCTATTATACCTTTTTATATTAATGACAATTTAAAATTTAATGTTAAAATTGCATAATAAAAGTCGCTTGATAGCGACTAATTTTTCTTATTTGAATATTTTTTTCTTTCGTTTGTATTTAATATTTTTTTTCTAAGTCTGTATGAAACTGGTGTTACTTCGACTAACTCATCTTCGTTAATGTAGTCTAGGCAAACTTCTAAGCTCATCTCTCTTGGTCTTTTTAAAACTACTGTATGGTCTTTATTAGCACTTCTTGTATTTGTTAGTTGTTTTCCTTTGGTTACATTGACGGCTAGATCATTATCATGATTATTTTCTCCAACTATCATTCCTTCGTAAACGTCTGTTCCTGGAGCGACAAACATTACTCCTCTATCTTCTAGTGAGCCTAAGGCATAAGCTGTTGCCTTTCCACCATCGATTGATACTAAAACTCCAGCTTTTCTTTCTCCGATATTTCCACTAGTCATTTTTTCGTATGATTTAAATGCATGACTTAGGATACCATAGCCTTTTGTTAAGGTCATGAATTCTGTAGTAAAACCTATTAATCCTCTTGATGGAATTGTATATAAAAGTTTTGTTTGATTATCAAATGGTTGCATGTTTTCCATTGTACCACCACGGTTTCCTAAAGCTTCAATTACTGACCCCACATATTCTTCTGGAACTTCAATTTCAACGTCTTCATATGGTTCATATTTTGTTCCATCGATTTCTTTTATAATGATTTGTGGTTTTGATACTTGTAGTTCATATCCTTCACGTCTCATTGTTTCAATTAAAATGGATAGATGTAATTCACCACGACCTGATACTATCCAAGATTCTGAATCTAATTGTTTTACTTTTAAGGAAACGTCTTTATCTGTTTCTTTTAATAATCTTTCTTCTATCTGTCTTGCAGTTAGGAATTTTCCTTCACGTCCGTTGAAAGGACTTGTATTTACACCAAATGTCATTTGAAGTGTTGGTTCATCAATTCTTAATGTAGGTAAGGCTTCTTCGTGTCCCACTTCGCAGATGGTTTCTCCAACTGATATATCTGGAAGACCTGCAATTGCGACTATATCTCCTGCATGAGCTTCAGTAACTTCGATTTTGTTTAATCCTAAATAGCCAAATATTTTTTGAATTCTAAATTGTTTAACTGTTCCATCTAGTCGCATACAAGAAACGTTTGAGTTTACTTTTATATGTCCTCTTTTAACTACACCAATACCAATACGTCCAACAAAGTCATTATAATCAAGTAAAGCAGGTTGAAATTGGAATGGACCATTTTCGTCTACTTCTGGAGCTGGTATATTTTCAATAACAGCATCTAAAATTGGATCCATTGTTTGTTTTTGATCACTTACTTCAGGACTTGTACTTGATGTTCCGTTTAGTGCAGATGCATATAGAACTGGAAATTCTAGTTGTTCTAAAGATGCTCCTAGTTCAATAAATAAGTCCATTACTTCATCTACTACGGATGCTGGTCTAGCTGATGGTTTATCTATTTTATTAACTACAACAATTGGAGTTACACCTGCAGCTAAGGCTTTTTTTAATACAAATCTTGTTTGAGGCATGGTTCCTTCATAGGCATCTACTACTAGTAATACGCCATCTACCATGTTCATTATTCTTTCTACTTCACCACCGAAGTCAGCATGTCCTGGTGTATCTAGTATATTAATTCTATAGTCTTTGTAGTTTATGGCTGTTGTTTTAGAAAGAATTGTGATACCACGTTCCCTTTCTAGGTCATTTGAATCCATTGCTCTTGTTTGCACATTTTCATTTTCTCTAAATGTTCCTGATTGTTTTAGTAGTTGGTCTACTAATGTTGTTTTTCCATGATCGACATGGGCAATTATTGCTATGTTTCTTTGTTTCATACATACTCCCTCTTTTCGCACTAGGGTTAATTATAGCACGTATAGTATAAGTTGTAAACCTTTTTAGGTAAGAAAAAAGCTTGATAATTTATCAAGTTTTTGTTTAGTTTTCTTCATTAAAATAATTTTTTAGTATGTAATCAAATGTAATTTTTATATCTGGAAATACTGGCATTTCTTCTAGTTGTTTTCTAGTAAACCAACCGATGTCAGTACTTTCTGAACTAATTTTTAAGGAAGCTTCTAGGTTATTAGGAATACCAACATATATAATATCTATGTGTTTATCCCCATTAATTTTTCTATTGCACTGTATTCCTAATGGTCTTATTAGGTCATCTTCTCTTGGAAAATGTTCTCCTAATAATGTTATTTTTAAGCCTGTTTCTTCATATACTTCTCTTATTGCGGCTTCTTCTGGAGTTTCATTTTCTTCTATATGTCCTCCCGGTTGGGTCCATTTTCCCCATATTGCATGTTTTACTAATAATAATTTTTTTTCATCATTTACTACAAATGCGGATGCACAAAAGTGTCTTTTCATACTATCACCGTTTTTAAGTATAGCAGATTATTTATTTTATTGCTAGTTTAATACGTCGTAACTTTCTTGGTTGACATTTTTTTCGTAAATTTTTAAATTTTCTTGTAAATCTAGTGTGGCTAATATGATGTTTTCTAGTTTAATTCCTTTTATTTTTATTTCATGTTCTAACCACTTTTTATCCTTGTTCATGGTTTCTAATGATTCTTCAATTATTTGCCCATCGACTATTAAGTTTGCACATAGTCCTGATTTTTGTTTTTGTATTTTAAAATCTTTATTATTTGGAAGTTGATAATCTGGTTTTAGTAAAAAGCTTATTTTACCGTTTGCTTCCATCAGAGCATAATCTATTTCTGAAAGGTCAAAATATCCATTTATTCTACATTCTTCTAAAAGGTCATTGATATCAAATTTTGTTTTTTTTAGGTTTTTATATATTACGTTTCCATTTTCTATCAATATTGTAGGGTCTCCTATAAAGAATTTTCGTGCTTTTAGGTTTTTTAGTGTTAGAATGGAAACTAGGTATGCGACTAGGCCGAAAACTATTACGGCAATTATTCCATGGAGGTATTCTGATTTTAGGTTTATTGACATTTCGGCTGCAAAGTTTCCTATTGATATTCCTATTACATAATCAAATAAGCTAAATTGGGATACTTGTTTTTTTCCTATCATTTTTGTTACTAAGAATAAGGTTATTAATGATAGTAAGCATCTTAATATTACATCTAAAATTTCTATTATTTCTTTTTCCATAAATTCACCATTTTTATTATGGGTATTAAAAAAATAATTATGTAAGATAATTATTTTTTAGTTTTTTTATGCATATGGGCTGTATCAACAACTATGTCTGTTTTTAGTACGAATATTACAACTATTATTGTTAGTAGTGCGTATATTACGTATCCAACTTTTTGATCATGAAGAACATAGATAATGGAAGCTAGAGCAAATAGTATATCGATTGCATAAATGATTAATACTGTTGTTTTGTGTGAAAAGTTTTTATTCAATAGTTGATGATGTAGATGGGATTTGTCTGGTTTTGATATTTTTTCACCTTTTAAAAGTCTTCTTATGATTGCAAATACGGTATCTAATATTGGTATAGCTAGAATAAGAAGTGGTATTATTAATGATGTTAGTGTTACACTTTTAAATCCTAGTAAGGCTATTACAGCTATCATAAATCCCATGAATAATGAACCTGAATCACCTGCAAATATTGATGCGGGATGGAAGTTATGGACTAAAAATCCTAGTACTGATCCTAACATTATGAAGGTTAATACAAAGTCTAATCCCATTTTACCCATTATTATTGATATTATTCCGATTGTGGCAAAGTATATTGCACTGATTCCTGATGCTAGTCCATCTAGACCATCAATTAAATTAATGCAATTTAAACATCCTAATATAAAGAATATTGTTATAGGATATGCAAAAATTCCTAAATCTATATATAATCCAAATGCGGTAATATCTTGTATAAGTAGTTTTCCATAACAACAAACTACGATTGCAGCCATTAATTGGGCAACAAATTTGATGGATGCTTTTAATGGTTTTATATCATCTATTGCTCCTGTTAGAACTATAATAAAACTTCCTATTAAGATAGAATTCATTGTACTACTTGGTTCACCAAATAACATGTATCCAAATAGGAAACCAAAGAATATTGCAAGACCACCTAATCTTGGCATTGGCTTACTATGGACTTTCCTTTCATTAGGTATATCAAGTGCTCCTACATGGATTGCTATTTTTTTTATGAATGGAACTATGCATACAACAAATAAAAATGTTGTTATTATCATTAGAAATATTTTTATTATTTCGTTTTGTCCCATAAAACTCACCTCTTGTTTTTATTTTAACATATTTTGTTTATTTATGCTATTGTTGTTTTAACTGATAGTTTATACTGTAGCATACTATTATGATATATATAATCATATATATAAAATTATTATCAAAATTAAATACTGAAAATAATGATTTTACTAACATTGTTGTACCGCTTAATGATGTTGATATTATTAGTAGTGGTTTTGTGAATTTAACGCCTAATATTCCAGCTAGTATGCCTGATATTATTCCAATGATTATTCTTAGAGATTGATCAACACCTATAAATTGACATAAAATATATGTGCTTACCCCACATAGAATAAATATACCAATTAAATATAATTTATAAGATATAAAACCTAGTATTATTCCTATTATGATGGAACACGTTGTTAGCATCCAACTTTCTATTATGTATGATGGTAAGGATGCCATTGCGAATTTGTAGCCAATTATAAATCCTAGTATGGCTAATAGTGCTTTACTGAATTTATAACCAAAAAAACATGTAATAAGGCCTAGTATTAAATCAATAATTTTTGTCATGTCTTCCCTCCTTTTTTAATTATAACATGAAAAAAGACGAATTACTCGTCTTTGTAGAATATTTTATATGCTCTATAGGCATTATATATATCAAATTTACTTGTTATTTCGTATGGTGAGTGCATTGATAATACAGGAATTCCGCAATCTAGTACGTCTAGGCCTTTGTTGGCTAGTATATATGCGATTGTTCCACCACCGCCTACTCCTATTTTACCCATTTCACTGTTTTGATAAGCTATATTATTTTTTTCAAATAAATTTCTTATATATCCAACGTATTCTGCATTAGCATCTGAGGCTCCGCCTTTACTGGCAGTTCCTGTATATTTTATTATTGAAATTCCGTGGGATATATATGATTCGTTATTTTTTTCATATATGTTTTGAAAGTTTGGATTGTATGCTCCTGTTACGTCAGCTGATAGGACTTTAGAATTGTTAAAAATTTTATCCATTAATCCTGCTTTGTTTCCAATTGTTTTTTCTAATAATATTTGAATGAAATTTTCAAATGTTCTTGAACACATTCCGGTGTTTCCTACGCTTCCTATTTCTTCTTTATCCGCTAATAAGCAAATGCAGGTTTTTTTTGGATTTTCTATGCTTGCTAATGCTGTTATACTTGTATAGGCACATGATCTATCATCTTGTCCATATCCGGCGATTAGGCTTTTATCAAAGCCTAAGCTTTTTGCTTGCATTGCTGGGACAAATTCTAATTCACTACTAACAAAATCAGATTCAGTAATTTCGTATTTTTGGTTTAATAAATTTAAAATATTTAATTTTATTTTTTCACTTATTTCTTCATCTGTTTCATATGGCATATTGCCTATTAAAATGTTTAAATCTTCACCACTGATGGCTTCTTCTAGGCTTTTTTTATTTTGTTGTTTTGAAAGATGTGGTAGTAAATCTGCAATGGTGAATATTGGATCTTCTTCATTTTCTCCAATGTTTACTGTTAGTTTTTCACCATTTGCTTTTATTATTACGCCATGCATGCTTAATGGAATATTTACCCATTGATATTTTTTTATTCCACCATAGTAGTGTGTTTTAAACATTGCAAGTTCTGTTTGTTCGTATAAAGGGTTAGGTTTTAAATCTAATCTTGGTGAGTCAATGTGAGCTCCGATTATATTAAATCCTTTTTCTAAATCTTCATTTCCTATTATTGCAGCATAGATGTTTTTGTTTCTATTTATATAAAATACTTTTTCGCCTGCTTTTAGGCTTTCTTCTTTTTCGATATTTTTAAAACCATTTTTTATTAATAGCTGTGATATTTTTTCAACGCATTCTCTTTCTGTTTTGGCTTCATTTAGAAATTTTATATATTTATTACTGTAATCAAATATTTTTTCTTTTTCTTCTTTGGTTGTTTTTTCCCAACCTGATTTTGATTTTTTGAATAGTTTTTCTTTTAGTTCTTTAGCGTTTTTCATATATGACCTCCATTTATATTATGGACTAATAATTTTTATTTAAACCACTTTCTAGTAATGGGATGTTTTCTAATAAAACACCTGTTCCTTCGACTACACATGTAAGTGGTGATTCTGCTATAAAGACTGGAACTTTTAGTTCGTGACTTAAAAGTTTATCTATTCCATCTAAGAGTGCTCCACCACCTGTTATTACTATTCCTTTATCAATTATATCTGCTGATAATTCTGGTGGTGTTTGTTCTAATACTGATTTTGCTGTTCCAACAATTACGTAAGCACTTTCTCTTAGAGCTTCTTCTACTTCTTCTGATGATAATGTTATTGTATGAGGTAGTCCTGTTACTAGGTCACGACCTCTTACTTCCATTTTTTCATCTTTTGAACCTGGATAAACTGTTCCTATTTGAAATTTTATTTCTTCGGCCGTTCTATCTCCTACTAATAATTTATATTTTTCTCTGATGTATTTTATGATGTCATTGTCAAAAACGTTTCCGGCAATTTTTATTGATGAAGATGTTACTATACCGCCTAATGATAAAACTGCAACATCGGTTGTTCCACCACCAATATCAATTACCATATTTCCACTTGGTTTTGATATGTCCATTCCAGCACCTACGGCTGCTACTTTTGGTTCTTCTTCTAGGTATACTTTTCTAGCACCTGTTTTTTCTGCTGCTTCTCTTATAGCATTTTTTTCTACTTGTGTTATGTTTGAAGGGCAGCATATTAGTATTCTTGGCCTTCCAAAGAAGCTTTTACCATTAACTTTTCTTATGAAGTTGTTAAGCATGATTTCTGTTATTTCAAAGTCTGCAATTACTCCATCTTTCATTGGCCTTATGGCTTTTACTTGTCCAGGGGTTCTTCCTAACATTTCTTTTGCAGTTGTTCCAACGGCAACTGGCCTTTTTGTTTCTTCGTCTATAGCCACAACACTTGGTTCATTTAATACTATTCCTTGCCCTTTTATGTAAATTAGAACGTTTGCTGTTCCTAAATCTATTCCTATATCTTTTGAAAACATTTTATCACCCTTTTTCTTTAAATATTATAACATACAGCATTCTTTATTCGCAACAAATTATTTCGACATTTTATTAATAATTAGTGCTTATAATAATGCGTTCTGTTCATGTATTTATTTCGTTTTTTATTTTTTATCGTGAAGATAATTAAAGCTATTATAATTGGTGATGAAAGAATTAAAATTCCTATTGCAATGCCAATTATGTCTGTTACAAACATACTTTTTGAATAGTTTATATAGTATTTTTGTATTTCATTATTTTCTGCTGTTATATAAATTGTTATTTTATTATTTCCAGTTTTTAATTTGTTATTTCCCTCTATGTTTATTTTTGCAGTTTTATCTTCAGTTGTTATATTTATTTTTAATGATTTTCTGTTTGAAGTTACAAAAATATTGTTTATTTCATTATCTATAAATTTATATTCTTTGCCATCAATTTTTATTGTTTTTATATTATTATTACTGCTTAGTTTTTTGTTTCTTACTATGTTTATTGTGTATGTTTTAGTCATACCTCCTGGGGTTGTTAATTTGGCTTCTATTTTGTTATTTCCTATTTCTAAGTTTTTTGTTTTTTCATATTCTACTTTTGCATATTGATAATTTGGAAGTATCTCTATGTTTGCAGTAGAGTCATATGTTGTAAATGTCATTTCATCATTTATTTGAATATTTGTTTGATTTATTGTTACACTTTTCAGCGAAATATCATTATATTCTGCACATGGGTCTGTGTATATGGCATCTCCTTCGGCAATAAATCCGGCATCCGTTTGCTTTGCTTTGTGGTAGTGATTATTGTGATAGCCATATGTTATTCCATTACATGATTTTACTGAGTTTTCATATAACTGTCCCTCATCTGCTTTTACACTATTGATACTTATTCCAAATAGAAACAATAGTAAAAAAACATACCTTGTTTTTTTCATGATACCACCTACTCCATTTAATTTTTTTGAATGCTATATAATAGTATACAGCAACAATAATATAATATCAAAAGAAAATGAGAATTTTGTTTATTTTTTTGTTATATTTTAAAATTAACAAAAATAAAAAATTAAAAAAACTTTTGTTATATGAAAAAAGTGACTTTTTGTCACTAATTTTCCATATAATTCATAATTTTTGGTACAATTTGTTTTTTCCTTGAAACAAGACCTTCAAAAAAGTATCCTTGTTCAATATTTTCTACACCAAATGAATTTGCGAATATTTCTTTGCTTTTTTCATTGAAGAAAATATAAGAACCATTTTTTAAAATGTCTGTTACAAATAGGGCAATTGCTATGTATCCTTCATCTTGAGCATCTTCATTTAATTCTTTAATGAACTCATCTTTTTTATTTAAGATTTCTGATGTTGTCATGGTAGAAACTTGTCCTATTCCAAATTTTTGATTTTCTACCATAAAGTTTTTAAAGTCTTCGTGGATTATTTCAGAAATGCTTTTTCCTTTCATTGAAGAACCTGCTTTAAACATTTCCATACCATATTCTTTGTAGTCGACGCCAGCAATTTTGCTTAAGTTTTCTAAGGCTTCTTTATCTATATCAGTTGTTGTTGGTGATGTTAAAAGTAAAGTGTCAGAAATAATTCCGGATATCATTAGACCAGCAATTTCTTTTGGTATTTCTACATTATTTTCTTTATACATTAGGTATAAAATAGTTTCAGTACATCCTAATGGCATATTTCTAAAGTTAATAGGCATGCTTGTACCTATGTTTCCAATTTTGTGGTGATCAACTATTTCGATGATATCTGCTTCATCTAAGCCAATAACACTTTGTTCTTTTTCATTATGATCAACTAAGATAACTTTTTTAGGATGTTTTGAATTTGCAGAACTTATTTTGAAAACACCTAAGCATTTGCCATTGTTATCTAGAATAGGGTAATTACTAAATTTTTTCTTATTAGCTAAATCTAATACTTCAGATAAAGCATCGTTTTCGTTTACTGTTATAATGTTTGTTTCCATTTTTGTTTTAATGAAGTTGCTTAAAACAACTAGGTTAGAGGCGACTAGGGTATCGTAGTCTGTACTTATAATATCGACTTTATTTTTTTGAGCTAATTGTAGGTGTTCTTCTTTCATTTTAACACCGTTAGTTAAAATAATTATTGATGCACAATTTTCTATGGCATATTCTATGATGCTATGTCTATCGCCAACGATTAAAACACTTTCTTTATCTATATTAACTTTTTCTTTGAATGTTGTGCTTCTGTAACCTGCAGTTAAAATATTACCTATGATTTCTTTATCAAATCTTAATATTTCTTTACCATTTAGGGCAGAAAGTAGGTTATCATAGGATGTATCTAGTTTGTTTAAGTTACCATCAATTAGGTTACCTAGGGCATCTTTCATTGAGATTGCTCCAACATATTTTCCTTTTTTATTTACAACTGGAATGGTTCCAATTTTTGTTTCGTTCATATATTTGTAGCCATCTAATATTGAATTTTCTTCATTTAAAAAACAATTTTCTTCATAATCAATGTCTTTTATTTGTAATCTTACATCATTTAAGTATTTAGGTGTTTCAACTTTAAAGTAGTTTAATACAAATTTCGTTTCATTGTTGATATTTCCTAATATTCTAGGTTCACAGTCCATTCCTAATTTGTTTTTTAGGTATGATAGTACTATGGCTGAAGTTACTGTATCTGTGTCTGGTTTTTGATGTCCAAATACGAATGTTTTTTCCATTTAATCCTCTCCTTTTTTAAGCTGTAACAATTATAGCACTTTTTAATTTTTATTTAAAGTATAATTATTATATTTTCACGCACAATAAAATCTAGAAAGAAGGTTGAAAATGAAACAATTTGGAATCATTAGACGAATAGATGAGCTTGGGAGAGTTGTAATTCCAAAAGAGATGAGAAGGGCTTTAAGAATTAAAAATGGGGATAGTTTAGAAATATTTATTGATAGGGAAAATATAGTTTTGAAAAAGTATTCTGAGATAAATGAATTTTCTGATTTGTCTGGAATTATTGTTAATTTGATTGGAAATTATTTGAAGTGCGATGTTTTATTATGTGATACAAATTGTTATTTATACGGTTATGGAGATGGCGGAAAAAGTTATATAAATAAAAATGTAAGTAATGATATTATTAATATTTTAGGAAAAAGAAAGTTAGTCAGTAAGAATAATGTTTGTCTGATAGAAGGTGAAAGTAGGGAAGGGGAGTTTATTATAAATCCTATTGTTTCTGGCGGTGATGTTTTAGGAGGAATTATAGTATTTTGTCCCGATGAGTTTACTTCCGACAATATAAATATGCTTAATTTTGCATCTAAAATTTTGGAAAAACATATTGAAAACTAATATTAAAAATGTTATAATTACCGTGAAATGCGAGGAAAGAAAGAACGGTAGGTAACTTTATAGAGAGTTTATGGTTGGTGGAAATAAACAAGGTGACTATCTTAAATGGCTCTGGAGCAGTCTAACTATGTTAGAACGTAAGCACACGTTACGTGTTTGAGGTAAGATTTCTTACAAATTAAGGTGGTACCACGTTCAAAACGTCCTTATGTATAGGACGTTTTTTATTATGAGGAGGGATATTATGAAACCAAAATTTTATATTACAACATCTATATTTTATGCTTCGGCAAAACCGCATATTGGAAATACTTATGAGGGTATTTTGACTGATGCGATTGCGAGATATAAAAGATTGATGGGATTTGATGTTAGATTCCATACAGGAACTGATGAGCATGGTGAGAAGGTTGAATTAAAAGCTAAGGAAGCTTCTAAAAGTCCACAAGAATATGTTGATGAAGTTTCTTTGGAGGTTAAACGAATTGATGATTTAATGAACATAAGTTATGATAAGTTTGTTAGAACTTCTAATCCACATCATAAAGAAATTGTTAGTGAGATTTTTAAAAAATTATATGATAATGGTGATATTTATAAAGGAAAATATGAAGGACTTTATTGTACGCCTTGTGAGTCGTTTTTTACTGAAAAAGATTTAGTTGATGGCAAATGTCCAGATTGTGGCCGTGAGGTTCATAAAACTGAGGAAGAAGCTTACTTTTTAAAATTAAGTAAGTATAATAAATGGCTTGAGGAGTATATTGATTCTCATCCTGATTTTATTAAACCTGAAAGTAGAAAAAATGAGATTGTTAATAATTTTATTAAACCTGGGGTACAAGATTTATGCATTTCAAGAACATCTTTCGATTGGGGGGTGAAGGTTCCAATTGATGAGAAACATGTTATTTATGTTTGGCTTGATGCTTTGGTTAATTACATTACTTTTGTAGGGTATGATCCTGATAATAAGAGTGATGAATTTGATAAATATTGGCCTGCCGATGTACATATTATTGGTAAGGATATTTTGAGATTTCATACTATTTATTGGCCAGTAATATTAAAAGCACTTGATTTACCATTACCAAAATGTATTTTTGGTCATCCTTGGGTATTATCATCTGATAGTGATAAAATGAGTAAATCTAAGGGAAATGTTTTATATGCGGATAATCTTTCTCGTTTATTTGGAACGGATGCAATTAGGTATTATGTTTTACATGAAATTCCATATGGACATGATGGCAATATAGGTTATGAATTAATTATTGATAGAATTAATTCTGATTTAGCAAATACCTTAGGAAATTTGGTTAATAGAACAATTAGTATGAGTTATAAGTATTTTGATGGTATTGTAAGTAATCCTAAACAATATGAAGATATTGATAAGAATTTAATTGAAAGTGCGACTAGTTTAGGCGATAGAATTGATGAAAAGATGAATGATCTTAAGGTGGCAGATGCGATTGAAGAGATTATGGAATTATACAGAAAAAGTAATAAATATATTGATGAAACAATGCCTTGGATTTTAGCTAAGGATGATAGTAAAAAGGAAAGACTTCAAACTGTTTTATATAATTTACTTGAGTCTATTAGAATTGCAAATGTATATTTATCTGCTTTTTTACCTGATACTGCTGATAAAATATTTAAACAATTAAATACTCAAAATAATAGGGTAGAGAGTACTAAAGATTTTAATGGTATGGATGAAGGTATTAAGTTAAATGAACCAGAAATTTTATTTGCTCGTATTGATAAAAATGAATTTGAAAAAAAATTGGAAACTATTTAGGTTTCCTTTTTTGTTTGTAAATTGTTGTAAAATGTCGAGAGTTTATTGTTGCCTTTATAAATATAATCGTGTTATTCTAGAAATGGACGAATTAATAAAACAAGAGAGGAATATTAACATGAACCATAAAAACATTAGTGGAATTGGTGTGATGTTCGTTTTTATTATTTTTTATTTAACAATGAGTATTATTGATAAATTTAATTATTTAGATTTTGTATACCTTTTGTTTATAATTGGTTGTTTTATTAGATTTATTTTTATTAAAAAAGAACAAAATTAAGGGATTAATTTTTTAAGTTATTAATCTCTTTTTCTAATGCTTTTATTACTTTTTCAAGCATGTATATTGTATTTTCTTTATCATTAAATGTCGTTTTTTCATTTTTTAGTTGTACAAAGTAAGCGTTTGTGCATAGCATTTGAGCTATTAACATAAGCCAGTTTCCTAAGGCGTTTTGTTCGGATGATGTTGTATCGTCTAAAAGTAGATAACCTATTGCAACTGCACTTAGTGTTGAAAGTTTTGGAGGAAGGTTTGAAAACAAATTATTACCTCCTTATATAAATTTTATTATATATGTTTAAACTAATTACTTATTTTATTTGTATTTTTTTTAAATTTTATAAAGTGAGTAGTTATATATTTTAGGGCTTACAAATATAAAAAAA
>CAVDHX010000058.1:0-6748 GCA_963609095.1 Sphaerochaetaceae bacterium
TCAAAAAAATTAAAAGTTTTTATACTTTTAATTAGTTCCATTCCAATTTACTGTTGCATTAATGGCTCCCCATGGAGAACCTGATATTGCGTTTTCTTTTCTATCTATATTAATTGTTATATTTTTGTCTTCATTAAATGCGTTTTTTTCAATTGTAGTTATTGAACTTGGAATATTATAAGTTTTTGCCGCTGATGATGAACAGCATATTTGATAATTGTTTCTATTCCATCTGGTAAATTGATAATAGATGTATTTGCACCTCGCATGGATTGATATTCTAATATTTTTATGCCTGAAGGTATATTAATTTTTTCAATATAAGTTCTTGTAACATAAGAATTTAAAGTTGTATAATCTATACTTCCATCACTGTTTTAGCATATATAAATGCATTTTCTGATGTTAAACTATTTTTTGTAAATACACCACCTTTATATTCAATATTATCTAAAGATGGAATTGAAGTTAAATAATTATTCATAAAAGAGCCACTGCCAATTTTTTTTAATGATTTTGGAAATGAAAGTGTTGTTAATTGATTGGCAAAAATGCTTCATCAGCAATTTCAGTAACACTTTCTACTAAACGATTTTGTTTTTCTTATTTTCCATGAAGATGAAGTAGCTATTTTAGTAACAGTCTTGCCCTTTATTTTGTAAGAAAATTTTAAAATTAAATTTTTAGTTTTTTCTTTATTTTTTAGTTCGTTGTATTTGCATTTTACTCTTTATATTTGTTATGATTAGTGTGCATTAAAAGATTCGTAGAATAAGATAATCTACGGATTTTTTCTGTAAAATATTTAAAAAACTCAAATTAATGAGTTTTATCTGTTGATCCAAATCCACCTTTACGAATTCCCTGGGCATTATCATCATCTATAGTTAAATATTTTTGAAAGATAACTTGTCCTATAACATCGCCTTTTTTTATAATTAAATCCTCTTTTCCAAAATTCCAATATTGAAAGAAGAAGTGTCCATCATTTGATTCATTGCCATAATAGTCGGCATCTACAACGCCTATTGAATTAGCCATTACAAATCCTTTTTTTGGTCCACTACTACGATTTACTAACATAAACCATTCGTCATCTTGACAGTAGGCTTTTAGACCTGTTGGAATTAATGTTGGTTTACATCCTTGTGTGTATGGTGGAATGATGACGTCTTCGGCGGCCTCAACGTCATATCCTGCTGATTTTGTTGTTTTCCTAGTTGGAATGTTTATGTTTTTATTTTCATATCCTTGCACTACTTCAAATCCTCTTAGTTTCATTTTTATTCCTCCATTAAATATACTTTTTTATTTTTTATGCTTTTTTTAACATCAATTACTCTTTGGTTTTTAGATCCTTTCCATTTTAATGTGGGATCTGCTTTAGTTATATCAAATCTTCCATCTACTAATACGTCGATGTTGGAAATGTCTTCTTTTATGTCATCAAATAAAAACCCTGTCCATACCCATACTGTTTTATTTGGATATGTTTGTTTGAATTTTTTTATTAGGTTTAATGTTCCTTGTATGTTTTTAGGATGTAGTGGTTCACCACCTAGTACTGATAGACCTGATATATGATTTGGGGATGCTAGTTCAATAATTTTGTTTACGGCATCTTCGTTTAATTCTTTTCCTTTTTGAAAATCCCATGTTTCTTCGTTAAAACACCCTTTACAATGAAAACTACATCCTTGCATGAATATTGATATTCTGACTCCTGGGCCGTTTGATATATCCATTTTTCTTATTTTGTTATAGTTCATGTTATGCGTCCTTATTATCTACGTGTATAACTCTTTCTTTTATTTCTTGAGTTCTTCCTTTATTCCAAAAGTTTGTTCCTATGTAACCGCAGGTACGTCTTGCGACGTTTAGTTTGTCATGATCTTTATTGCCACAGTTTGGACAATACCACTCTAAGTCATCATTTATTAGTATTTCTCCTGTATATCCACATTCATGGCAATAATCACTTTTTGTATTTAATTCAGCATACATGATGTTATCATATATAAATTTTATTACTTCTAACACGGCATCTATGTTATTTGTTAGGTTGGCTGTTTCTACGTAACTAATGGCACCGCCTGGTGATAGTTTTTGGAATTCACTTTCTAGTTTTAGTTTACTAAAGGCATCTATTTCTTCGAAGACTGGAACATGATATGAGTTTGTGATGTAGTTTCTATCTGTGATTCCTTTTATGACTCCAAATCTTTCTTTTAGACATTTTGCGAATTTGTATGTTGTTGATTCAATTGGACTACCATATACTGAATAGTCTATGTCTTCGGCTTCTTTCCACTCATTACATTTTTTGTTTATGTATTCCATTACTTCTAGGGCAAATTTTTTCCCTTCGGCATTGTCTGTATGTGATGATCCTGTCATGTATTTTACGCATTCATATAGTCCGGCATATCCTAGTGAAATTGTTGAATATCCGTGATGCAATAGTTCGTGGATTGATTCACCTTTTTTAAGTCTTGCGAGCGCTCCATGTTGCCATAGAATTGGGGCAACATCGCTTGTTACTTTTGATAGTCTTTTATGTCTTATTTGAAGTGCACGATGGCATAGTTCTAGTCTTTCATCGAATATATTCCAAAAGTCTTCAATATTTTTGTCTGAGGATAGAGCAACATCTACTAGGTTTATTGTTACTACTCCTTGGTTGAATCTTCCATAGTATTTTGGATTTCCTTTTTCATCGATGTAAGGTGTTAGGAATGAACGGCATCCCATGCATGGATAGCAGTTTCCATTGCCATTAGCATCTATTTTTGTTTCTTTCATTACTTTTTCTGATATGTAATCTGGTACCATTCTTTTAGCTGTACATTTTGCGGCTAATTTTGTTAAATAATAATATTTTCCTTTTGGGTTAATATTATCTTCTTCTAATACGTATAGAAGTTTTGGAAATGCGGGAGTTATGTATACTCCTTTTTCGTTTTTCATTCCTTCTATTCTTTGATTTAGTACTTCTTCTATTAACATGGCTAGTTCTTCTTTATATTCTTTTGTTTCACCTAGATACATGCATACGCTTAAAAAAGGAGCTTGACCGTTTGTTGTTGTCATTGAATTGATTTGATATTGAAATGTTTGTACACCATCTGTTATTTCTTTTTTTAGATCTTCGGATGCAAATTTTTCTATTTGTTCTTTTGTTAATTTACGTTTTTTGTATTTTTTTATGTAGTATTCTTTGCTTTGTCTTATGAATGGTGCAAGATGAGTTAATGTTATGGTGCATCCGCCATATTGACTTGAGCTTACTGCTGTGATTAGTTGTGTAGCAATTGTCATGGCTGTTAGGAATCTATGAGGTTTTTCTATCATTACTCCGTTTATGGTTGTTCCATTTTGAAGCATGTCTTCTAGGTTAATTAAGTCACAGTTATGAAGTGCATTTTGGGCAAAGTAATCTGCGTCGTGAAAGTGAATTATTCCATCATCGTGGGCTTGTACGATATCTTCTGGAAGTAAAAATCTTCTGGTTATGTCTGTTGATGTGATTCCAGCTAGATAATCTCTTTGTGTTGTAACTACTTTAGCGTTTTTGTTTGAATTTTCTGTATTCCAGTATTCTGATTCTCCATCTATGAGTTCTTTTATAGCTAGATCTGTTGTATTACTTCTTCTAACTAGTTCTCTTGTATAACGGTATGTTATGTATTTTTTTGCTAATTCGTATTTTCCAATACTCATTAGTTTCATTTCAATTATGTCTTGTATGTCTTCTACTAGGATTCTTTTTTTTCCTAGTTTTTCGATGTATTTTATGATGTTTTTTATTTGTGTTGGTGAAGCTTGTAGTTCTTCTTCGACATCATTGTTTGCTTTTTTTATAGCATATTCTATTTTTTCTGGACAGTAGTCTACCATGTGTCCATCTCTTTTAATAACTTTCATATTGTTGTCCTCCTACTTTACAAATTAATTTTATCATATTAGAAAAAATATATTTGTTGCAATTGCAACAAAGTATAAAAAATGATATATTTTATTTAAGGTGGTGTAAAATGAATAATTTGTTTGATGGAATATCTACTAAAAATGCGGAAAAGTTAATGAGTTTACTTAATGCGGATAGTTTTACTTGTCAAAAGGGAATTTCCATTTCTTATTTACTTGATCGTAATGTTATTGGTTTTGTTTTGGAAGGTTATTTGGAAGTTATTAAGATTGATTATGATGGTAATAAGAATATTATTGAAACCATTGATAAGCATCAGGTGTTTGGCAATGCTGTTTCGCTTATTAATAATTTTAGTTATGACATTATTGCGATTGAGGATAGTAAGATTATATTGATTGAATATGATAATATTATTAATTATTCGGATAAATATAATAAGAGTTATCAAAAGTTTTTGACTAATCTTTTGAAGATTATTACTTGTAAGGTGCAGGAACAAAATGAGAGGATTGAAATTCTTTCTCAGAAGTCTATTAGAAATAAATTGCTTGAATATTTTAAAATTTCTTTTAAAAAAAATAAGTCTAAGAATATTTATTTACCTTATTCTTTTACTGATTTAGCTTCTTATTTAGCGGTTGATAGAAGTGCGATGTCGAGGGAGATTAATAATTTAAAAAAGGAGGGTTTTATTAGTGTTAAAGGTAGACATATTACTCTTTTATATTAGAAAAAAGTACTATTTTTAGTACTTTGATAAATTGTTTATTAATTCTTCTTCTGTCCATATGGTTATATTTAACTCTTGGGCTTTTTTTAGTTTACTTCCGGCTTCTTTTCCGGCTATTACTACGTTTGTTTTTTTGCTTACGCTTGATGAACATGTGCCACCTAATGATTCTATTTTTGCTTTTGCTTCATCTCTTGTGAAGTTTTCAAGTGAACCTGTTAAGACATATGTTTTGTTTGTAAATATTGTTTCTTCGGTGTTTATTTGTTTTAGATATGTCATGTTTATTCCATCATTTTTTAATGTTTCAATTAGTTTTAGATTGTTTTCGTCTTTAAAATAATCGCAGATGCTTTTTGCTATGGTGTTTCCTATGTCTTTTATTTGTGATATGTCTTCAAATTTAGCGTTTATTATGTTATCTATATTTTTGAAGTTTTTAGCTATGATGTCTGCGGTTTTTGTTCCAACATGTCTTATTGAAAGTGCGAAAAGAAGTCTTTCTAATGAGTTTGTTTTACTTTTTTCTATTTCATCTAGTAGTTTTTCGATGCTTTTTTCTCCAAATCCTTCTAGTTCTTTTAAATCTTCTTTATATTTGTTTAAATGATAGAAGTCATCGACGTTTTTTAAAAATCCTAGGTTGTAAAAATCTTCTATTATTCGATCGCCAAATCCTGTTATATTCATGGCATGACGTGATGTAAAGTGAATTAGTTTTTCTTGTTTTCTGGCTGGACAGTGCTCGTTTGTGCAATAGTATGCAGCTTCTTCTTCTTTTCTTTTTAATGGTTCATGACATATTGGACAGTTTTGTAACATTTTGAATTCTTTTTCAGTTCCATTTCTTCTTTCGATTATTGGTTTTACTACTTCCGGTATTACGTCGCCTGCTTTTTTTATGGAAACGATATCGCCTATTTTTATATCTTTATTTATTATGTAATCTTCATTATGTAATGTGGCTTTTGATATTAATGATCCCATAACTCTTACTGGTTCTAAAATAGCACTTGGAGTTACTTGTCCTGTTCTTCCAACGGTACATATTATATCTTTTACTTTTGTTAATACTTCTTCGGCTGGAAATTTATATGCGATGGCCCATTTAGGGCATCTAGCGGTATAGCCTAGTTTCTTTTGGTCATTTAAATCGTTTACTTTTATTACTATTCCATCTATTTCATATGGTAGGTTTGGTCTTTCTTTTGTCCAGTAATCTACATATTCTAATAGTTCATGGATATTTTCTACTTTTTTGTTATTTTTATTTGTTACAAATCCTAATTCTTTCATGAATTTTAAAGCATTGTTATGGGTATAAATATTGTAATTTTCTGGATCTGGGAGATGATATATAAAGCATGATAGGTTTCTTTGAGCGGCTATTTTTGAATCTAACTGTCTTACACTGCCTGCAGCTGCATTACGTGGGTTTGCAAAGTTCGCACCATTTTCATTTAGTTTGTTGAAAGATGCTTTACTCATATATATTTCGCCACGAACTTCTATGTCTATTGGTTTGTTTATTTTTAAAGGTATGTCTTTTATTGTTTTGGCATTATGAGTTATGTCTTCTCCTACTTTTCCATCTCCTCTGGTTGCTGCTCTTACTAGTTTTCCTTCTTTATAAAGTAATGATACAGATAATCCATCTATTTTTAGTTCTGCAATATAGTTTGGATTTTTTATTTCTTTTTTTATTTTTTCATCAAACTCTATGATTTCTTCTTCGTTGAAAATATCACCTAGTGATAGCATTGGTATTTCATGAGTTACTTTTTTGAAACTTGTTATTACTTCACTACCTACTCTTTGGGTTGGTGAATCTAGTTGTTTTAATTCAGGATGTGATGTTTCTAATTTTTTTAGTTCTTCCATGTATCTATCATATTCTTGATCGGTTATTGTTGGTTTATCATTTATATAGTAGTCTTTGTTTGCTTGATTTATTATTTGAATTAATTCGTTTATTCTTTTTTCTATCATTTAAATCACCATATTTATTATAAACAATTATTTAGAAAACTTCAATTTAAAAATATGGCATGTTATTTACCATATTTATGTATACTTTATGACAATGT
>CAVDHX010000059.1:0-14351 GCA_963609095.1 Sphaerochaetaceae bacterium
ATATTTATATATAGTATTAATAAATATATATATCCCTATAAAAATAGAAATCAATAGAAAAAATGTTGTTATAGAATAAAATTTTTCGCCAAATATCGCTGGCTGTAATGATAACAAAAAAGCAGATGAATAAAGGCCCTGCCAAGTATACATAAAATCATATGCTGTCTTAAACGCCTCTTTAATCAAACTAAATATTCCACAGCCATTCTTAATACACTGATATGTATTAATAGAATAAGCATAATCATCAAAATTTGGATGATTATAAAAAGCTAATAAAATTATTGGAATTAAAAATATACATATTAGTATAAAACATACTAAATTAAAATTAATCTTTTTTCTCATAAAAACCCTCACTAACAATATTATATATTATTTTTTATAACATGAATAATAATTTTTTCATACAAAACTCCTTAATATATTAATAAATACATATTTTTTTCAATATAAAATAAAAATACACATCACACTAACCAAATCAATAAAACTTTTTTAATATTCATAATTCTCTCACCTAACTACACTAAGTATACCATATAAATAAAAGAAACAAAACCTATAGTTTTATTTCGTTGTTTTAATTAAATATTGTTTTCCAAAATAAATTAATATTAATATACACATAACACCTTTTGCTATAAATGCTATTTTATATGCATTTGTTCCAACATATTTAACAGTATATGTATCATTTTTATTTACTTTAATTGAAATAAATCCATATTTATCTTCAGTATATTTTATTTCATTACCTTTACTATCAGTAATTTTATACCCTAAATAATAAAACCTAGGTAGTTCTAATGTTGCATTATTTTTTATATTAGTTACTTTAAATTTCATATCAGGAACATTATTAGATAATATTTTTATATTAGCTTCACCTTTCTTAACTAATACTTTATGATTTCTAGTATGCAAATAATATAAATTTATATGCGTTTTTACAGGCAAATGTTCATTAGCTACATTATAATAAGCAAAATTATTATTTAATATAGGATCATAATAAATTGTTTTATTAATATTTTTTTTCACAAAAAGGCTTAAAATAACAATTATTATTAATAAAGCTGTTTTTATATATTTCTTCTTAAATAATTCTAAATAAGAATCTAATCCTTCTGCCGCAAATAAACAAAAAGCAAATCCTATAAATATTGAAAGTCTCCATACAACTTGTACACTAAGTAAAATATTTGGGACATGGAGCCAAATATAAGGGATAGTTTCAAAAATTAATGAAACTAATCCAAACGTAAAAATTGCTACTACATATTTTTTACGTTCATTTGGTATTTTTTTAGTAAATAACCTATATAAAGCAATTACAAAAAATATAGAAACAATATAATTAAAATTTGAATATATAATTTTATCTATATGAGGAGAATAAAATATAAAATATCCTAAAAGTGGAATATAACTAATACTTCCTATTTTCATTCTTCTATCTGCTTCAAAGGCAAAATATTTACCAAATAATTTGTGTTCAATCATAGGAACAGTAAAAGTTGATGTGAATATTAATATTATAATTGAAGCAATTATAAATGCCATTAAATTTTCTCTTTTAAATACATCCTTAATAAAGAAAAGTAAAAATACTATTAAAAATATTGTAAACCATACAGCCATAACTAAATGTGAATACATAAGTCCAATGTAACCTAATGTAAAAAATATATAAAACATTTTTTTATTATTTTCTTTTAATAAATACCAGATGCCTAAAAATATTAATGGTATAAAGATAAAAACAAACGCCTCATTAATAGCCCACCTAAATATTATATCAACATAAACATAATTATATGTCATGTAAAACAGACTGGCTATTAAACCTTTTTTCTTATCATTAAATACCTTACATCCTAATACATACATAGATAGTCCTATAAAGAAAAATGTTATTAATTGAAGTAAAACTGATGTTACTAATAATCCTTTTCCGAAAATGGATACAATTTTATAAATTATAGCCCCTACTATATGAGGAAGTGCGGGATAAAAAAAGCCCATTCCAAATCCAAAATTATACGCTATATCTGGAAATATTTTAATAAAAATAGATAATGGTAAATAATCCGCATATGTTTTTATACTAGCAAGATGAAATTCTGTATCATGCCCAAAGTGAAATTTTCCTAACAATTCTGGATAAACTGATAAGATTGAAAATAGAAAAATAATTAAGATTGGAAAATATTTCCAATTAATTAAATCCTTACATTTTTGTTTAATCTTATTAAATAATTTTTTCATACAGAACTCCTTAATATATTAATAAATACATATTATTATTTTTTACAATAATTTGTTTCTTTTCATTAAATTCTTTATAATCCTTACCTTTGAAATATTTATTATAATCTTCGTTTTTCATTGGAATAAATTTATATTCCTTTCCAAGATAAGCAGAAAATGCACACTTAGCTGACCAATCAACTGCCATTAGTCTAATATTTACACCATTAGCATTTCCAAAATCATAATAATAGTCACTATTTGTATCTTTAGCAAAATAAACTGTTTTAATTTTTTCTTTATGCTTTGTATTATAGTAATCTATGTATGATTTAACTTTATTTATATATGTTATATCTTCTTTATATCTTTTTAAATTTATCATAGAATTTTGTCTAAATAAATAAAATGTGAATAGTCCAAATAAACAAATAATTACAAATACAAAATATGTATAATATTCATTTTTATTATAATATGTAAGCGCATATATTACAAGTATACTTGGCGCTATAGCACACGTCATTGTCATTCTAGCTGCTGTATAATTTGAAGATGTGTTCATAAATAAATTAGGAATATATGGAGATAATATGCAAGATAAAATAAGAACCGTAAGTAAAATTAATTTCTTATATTCTTTTTCTTTTATTATTTGATAAAGAATAAACCCTAATAAAATAATGCATATTAAATAATAATATTTATTATTTATAAATCCATAAAATGTTTTAAAGGTTTGTGGTAATAAATCTTTAAAAATTGTAACTATATTTGAAATGATATTTATATTTCCTAGTTTACTTATTGTTTTTTTACTTATTAAACTTACTAATTTAATAATGATTAAAGTAAATACAAAAGATAACCCATATATAATAAATGAAATTAATATTTTTTTAATTATTTCTTTTGTACCATTTTCTTTATCTAAAATAATCATTAAAATTAAAATTGGAAATAAAAAGCAGGCTATACCTTGATAACAAGATACAGAAATTATCATATATAAAAGAGATAATAAATAGTTTTTCATCCCACCTATATTTATTTTATCAGCACACAATATTATAAAATAAAATCCTAAATAAATTATAAAACTTTCATCAATAGCAATTAATTCAATTGAAAGAAAATTATAAAAGATTAAAAATATTGATATTAGTAGTGTTAATTTTTTAATTTTAGTGTTTAATTTTAGTTTATCATTAAAAATATAATATAATTTGCACACCGCAAGAGCTAAAGCTAAAGATGTTAAAAATGATGATACAAAGCTCAATGAAGAAAATGGTAAATTTATTAATGAAAATATATAAAAAATTAAAGCTGAAAATATTCTACCATTTTGTAAAAACCAAAATGCAGTTTGACTATAACCATTATAAATTGTGCAGTAGCTATCTAAAGAGTGACTACTAACAAATGTAGGATATGTGAATATAACTCCAACACTAAATACACATAGAAAAAATAGTATTTTATTTTTCATTCAAATCACCCCTCGTATATACGGTTATATTAAGAAAAGCTAAAGTAAATACTAAATACATCATAGGACTTACCCATCCAAACACATGGCCAGATAGGTATGCTATAGCAAGACCTAAAACAGTGCTCATGAATCCTAAAATTACACTATATCTTAAGTTATTTTTAATATTTTTTAAAGTTGCAATAACTAAATAAATTAAAAACATAAAATAAGGTCCCATTAAAATAGTCATTCCAACAATTCCAAATAAATAATATTGATATACATAATCACGTTCTAGATCCATAAAATTAAGAGTATATCCTAGTCCAAAGTAAGTATCTAATTTATTGTTATTTCTTTCTTTAATTCGTTTTATAATATCTGTTTTCATTATTCTACTATTATTATTTAAAGATTTATCTCTACTAGCCATTTGAAGCCAAAATTCAGTATCATTTGAAAATGGATACATTTTTAAATATGCTTCATTTATCAAATATTCATCTTTATATTTTTCAAATATTTTATTAATACTTTTTTTATCTTTTTTATCAACTTTACTTAATGAAGAATAGGCATCAGAATTTTTAACAGAAAAATCAGGTGTTCCTTCACTAATTCTACTAATCATAAATGGTGATATTGTCATAAATGCAGATAAAATTAAAGTAAATATTGGCATATATTTTTCGAAATAAGGTTTTCTTTTTTCTTTTTGAAGTAAAACTAAAGCAGTATAAATTACTAAAGACGTAATACTTATAATCACACTTCCATAAGCAGCGGTTCTTGTTCCGAGTAAAATCATTGCTAAAAATTGAGATATAAATAATATTAAATTTTTTCTAGTTGGATTTTTATAAAATATATAGATATTTATTGGCATAAGCATAAACATAGTAGCTGATAGTTCATTTGCTGAATCAAACCAGCCTCTAGATGTTAATTGCCTAAAATCACCTGAAAATAAGAAATAATCAAATATGTTATGAGATATAAAATCTTTAGTAGAACTATATGAAATAAATGATAATTTTAAAATATTTAAAACTATAATAAAACCTGATATAATCCCAATTACTATTTTAGCTATTTTCAAATAATATTCTTTATTAAATAAATCTTTGTTATTACATAAAACATATAAAAGCATAAGTGGTAAAACATAAACTCTTAAAATATAAAAGGTTTCAGTAATTAAGTTAAAATTAGCTTTAGGAAATATTGTTTTATCAAATGTTATAATATGTTTATAATGCAAAAATATATATATAAATACTAAAACTAAATATAATATTAAAAATAAGATATTTTTCTTTTTATTTTCCCATAATTTAATTATTGTAATTAACAAAGCAAAACCTATTAAAAATATATTAACAAGTTCTATAAAACTAATTCCAAGTACCTCAAAATGTCTAAATGATGTTGTTCTTAACATATCTAAAAAAGGAAGTTGAATTAATAATATTGATATGAATAATTTTATGATTTTATCTTTTGTAATGTTCACACTCTCACCTCTTTATTCGCTGAATAAAACTAATTATTTTATATTTTTTTAAATAAAATAGTTTCATTAAAATTTTCTCTTTTAAACTTAATTTTTTTACATATTTGTTATTATACCATAAAGGGAATTTTTCTTTAATAAAATTACTAATTTTATCAATTTGTTTATATTTTTTAAATCTATAAAAATTTAAAGCTCCTAAATATAGAAAATGGAAGCAAATTAAATATTCTAGTTCTTGATCATAACCACACCCTATTAAATTATCATATAAATATTTTGTAGCTTTAAAAATATCTTCATATTTTTCTTTATAAACTTCACTACGCATAGTTGATACTTCACTTTGAACATAATGAACAAATGCCTTATTGCAATAATATAGTTTTGGGTTATATTTTATTAATGTAGGGATTGAAGCATAGTCTTCATACATTATTCCCTCTGGAAAAGAAAAATTATTTTCAATCAAAAAGCTTTTTTTATAAAATTTATTCCAAGGACAAGTATCAAATTTCCAATAATCTGTATTAATAATATTACCAGCATTTCCATTAAATAATTTTACATAATTATCTTGATTTTCTTTTGTATAATAATAATCTGAAAGAATAATATCATTATCAAATGTACATTCATTTAATTTTTCAAACATATCTAAATCTACATAATCATCACTATCTATAAATGATATATAATCACCTTTCGCTTTTGATAAACCTAAGTTACGAGCAGATGCTTGACCACCATTTTCTTTTTTTAAATAAATAATCCTTTTATCTTTTAAATACTGTTTTATTATATCTTCACTATTATCAGTTGAACCATCATTAACTAAGATAATTTCAATATTTTTAAATGTTTGATTAACTAAGCTATCTAAACATTTTTTTAAATATTTTTCTGAATTATATATTGGAACAATTACACTAAATTTCATAATTTCCTCCTATATTCATCAAGCATATCTAATAATTTTTCGTCTTCATTTATATCAACTTTACGGCAAAAGAAATTATTACTTTCAATTATTTTATTAAAATCTTTTTGCGTTAAAACATCAGGATTTCCTTTATTAAGTCCTTTTTTATGATTTGACCAATCAATATAATATTTATTATCGCATACTATGGTATCTTTAAATTTTGAATTGTATAAAATTGTTTGAATAAACACTTCATCCATGCATGAGGTATGCCTAATTTTTTTATTAAATTCATCACCATATTTTTTAATTATATATTTTATAGCATCTTGATTTAATATCCACCACTGGCTTCCCCAACAAGGTGTCATGTTTTCAAATATATTTTTTCTTTTCAATAATTTAACAGAAATTTTATCTAAATATTTATTTTTAAACCTATATTTTAAATATCTATTTTTTGTATTTTCATCTTCAATTTTACCAATTGTTATATAATTTTTTTCTTTATTTAAATCTAAAAACTGAACAATATCAGAAATTGGTTTTATTAAATAATCTTGACCACTCATAAGAATAAAATGAGTATAGTCTTTATTATTTAATATATAATTTAAACTATATATAGTTGCATCAACCATAGATGAATCGCCCCAACCAATATCAAATCTTTTATCGATTAAATTAATATCTTTAAAATCATTTTGATTAAAGCCTGCTTTTTTATCTACGTGCATAAATACATCAACATTATCATTTTTTAAGGTATTAATTAGTCTTCTTACTTGATTAAAATTTTTATGAGCTAGGATAAGAACTGCTATCATTTAAAATCCCCCTTAATATGGTCATATATTTTATCTATTATCTTTTTATCAACTTTAGTTGAAAATTTTCTAGCAAATAAATATTTACTATTTATAAGGTCATTAGAATCTTCACTTTTAAAAATATAAGGCTCGCCTCTATTCCAATCAATATATCTCATAATTGACATATAATCATCATCTTTTTTTAAATATAAATTATTATAAAATTTACTATTATAAACTAATGTTTGAACGAATAATTCATCAGAACAATAACTATATTTAAAATATTTTTTTATAAATTTTTCATTTGAAATAATATAACCAGCCAAATCATTTGTTATACTGAACCAATTAGCCCCTTTTCTTATATTTAAATCTTTACATCTATTTATTTTTAGTTTTTTTTGAAATCTAATTAAGTGAAAATGAAGAGAGTTATAAATTTTCGCTAATAAACCTTTATTTCTAAATTTTGATGTGAATAAATGATAATATTTTATTCTTTCTATTGTCTCTTCTTTAACACTATCATAACAATCAAAATGAATAAATTCATAGCCATTATTTTCATTAAAAAAAGCATGGATTTCATCTTGGCTTTTTAAAGGCATGTCTATCCCACTTATTAAATGATAATATGCATATTTATTACTATAAGCCATTTTTAAAAGTAATAGTTCACATTTAATTTGTCTATACGTTCCCCATCTTACATCTAATCTTGGGATAAAATATAAATTACTTTTTTTGACAATTTTTTTAAAATAATCAAAATCAAAATTTTTCCATTTTTTATCAATATGGATATATATATCATTTCTTTCATCATCGATTAATTTTAATTGTTTTTCTAATATGTATGGCTCATTATGTGCGATGATTAAATATGCATGTTTCATGGAATTACGCTCTCTTTCTTATTTTATTAAATAAAAATACAAATCTATTTTTAGCACTTTGAAATTCGTCAGTATTTTTATATATTAAAATTATTAATAAGGTTGGAATAATTAATGATAGACTAAAATTAATAATAACTTGCATTAATGAATTTACATGTATGAAATTAGTAATTAAATAAATGATTAATCCAGATATTATTAAAACTGTTGTTTGTTTAAAAAATGATTTAAAATAGGTGCTTATTTCTTTATCTAAAACGTGTTTAAATATAACAATTGGTTTTATAATTAAAGGAAGTAGATAACTAATTAGTGTTCCTAGTAAAATACCTGATAAGCCTAAAAATTTAACTAAAATTATACTTAGTGATAAATTTAATGTAGCTTCTAATATTGGAACGTATTTATCATATTTATATACACCAGCTGCTGACTGTACAATTATAGGAACTTGATTTATTCCAACTAAATAATAATTAATCATAATTAATAAAACAACAATAAAATCTAAAACATATTTACTACCAAACACTAATTTTATAAAAGGATTTAATGTAAATAATAAACATATTGTAGAAACTCCATATAAACAATATGTTATAAAATCCATTTCTTTAAATACATCAAATCTTTTTTTCTTATCTCCCTCGGCAATTAAATTACCAAATGAAGCTGTAACATTACTAACAAAGGTATATATAAAATTACTTACAGTACTATGAATTAAAACATAATTAGAATAAATGCCTACTGCGACAATTCCAATGTATTTTGATATTACAATATTATCGGTAGCTGTTAATACATAATTACCTATTTTATGGAGCATTAAAGCTTTTATATTAGTTTTTATTTCTGTTAAATCTTCTTTATTTAATTTGTTAGCTTTATTTATTTCTTTTAAATATGGGTAACATTTATTTATATAATTATTTACTAAAATATTTTCAAGGAAAACGCAAGCGGTTTGGACTAATAAATATAATATATAATTTTTAAATAATAATAATATAATAATTTGACCTACCGTCATTACAAAATTAGAAAATATTAAATAAGGTGTTATTTTATAATTTTTTTGATCTGCTGTAATCAAGGTTCTTTTATATGAAAATAAATAACCAATTACCATATTTGCAAGAAAAATTAAATAAATTATATTTAAATTTTCAATACCTGATGTATCTTTAATAAACCATGGTAAAAATGGTAATAGGATTAAACCTGAAACTAATACGATTATAGCAATGACTCTATAAGCTATTTTATAAAATTTCATTAAGCTTTTGCATTCTTCTACGTCATTGCTTGCTAATGGTTTATATAAACTATAATTTATGGCTGTACCTATTCCTAATTCAGCTAAAGCAAGAATTCCTAATACGTTTGATAAAAGACCATTTACGCCTAAATAAACATCACTTAATACCTTAACAAATATAATTCTAGAAATAAATCTTAATAAATTTAAAACTAAACTATTAGCGAAGTTTCCTAAAGCATTTTTTATTGAATTTAATGTTCTCAAATAATCACCAACCAATTCTACATATAAGTATAACAGATTTTTAATTAAATTAATAGTGAAATAAATTTTTAAATTTTAAAAGTTATTCTAATTTTTATCTTTATAATTTCAAATTGATAATTAAAAAAATTGATAATTTTTATATCAATTTTTTATCTTTCAAATATTGTAAAAAACCTTTACAGCCCTCAGTAATTTCATTATAAGTCATTTCAAAATTACGTGAATACCAAGGGTCTATAATATCTTTTGGATTATTTGTAAAATCTAATAATTTATATATTTTATCATTTTTATCTGCAATTTTTTTTATATTCTCTACATTTGATTTTTCCATGCCTATTATAAAATCATAATTATTATAATCTTCAAATGTTAATCTTACTGCTTTTCTCTTATTATATTTGATGTTTTTTTCGTCTAATATTTCTTTCGCACATCTATACATATCATTTCCTATTTCTTCATAACTTGTTGCGGATGAATTTATAATAAATTTATTTTCAAGGTTTTGTTTTTTAACCATATCTTTTAATATAAATTCTGCCATTGGAGATCTGCAAATATTTCCTAGACATACAAACATTACTTTAATCATTATTATACCTCCATAATATTAATATAAACTAAGTATATTTTTTTATTCATTTAATACATTTTATCCTAACTATATCATTTTCAAATTTATAAGCATATTAAGAAATATTCATTTTATTAATTATTCAGGCTTTAAAGCAGTAATTGGAATAATATAAATACCTGACTTTGAATCCCTTACAATATTTTCGTTATAGCCACATATGACGCACATAAATTTTGGCTTTTTTACCATATTATCTTTGAATTTTAATAAATTTTCTTTTGCCTCTTCGAATTGATTAAATCCAAGTTTTATTTCAACGGCGGCATACTCCCCATTTTCAAATTCTAAAATAGAATCTACTTCTAATCCAGTTACATTATCTCTAAAATAATATAAATTACCATTTAAATAATCCATGTAAATTTTTAAATCTCTTTCAACTAAGGCTTCAAACAAAAATCCAAATATTTTCAAATCATCTATTAATTTTTTTCGGTTAAGATTTAGTAAAGCGGCGGCTAAAGAAGGATCAGTAAAATGTCTTTTTTCATTTTTACCAATTCTTTTGGGAGATCTATAATTTGAACTATAACTTAACTGATTATTAAATAAATTTAATTTATCTAAAATATTTAAATATTCACTAACAGTTCTTTTATCAATATTTATATCATTATTATCACTTATATCTTTAATTAATGTATTATTACTAACAACAGTAGATTCATTTCTAGCAAGCGATTTTAATAATTTTTTCATCTTAATTCCATCGACATTTCTACTTTCATATATATCTTTTTTAAGCATAGAATTGATATAAGATTTTGGCATGATGCCATATTTGTCTTTTGGAACATTAATATTTGCAGGCCAACCACCTCTTATAATTAAATCCGCAAGTTCCTCTAAAGATGGTTTTTTTACAGTTTTTACTATTTCCTTATTATTATACATATCCATTATTGAAATATCACCAGTAGAATCATTTGATTCATATAAACTCATAGTATTCATTTTTAATCTTGATATTCTTCCAGCACCAGAATGAAAAATTGCATTTTCATCTTTTAGTGAAGTTGAACACGATAAAATATAATTCCCTTTTGTTTCCAAAAAATCACATTTTCTTCTTATTTTATCCCATACTGATGATTCTTTTGTCCATTCATCAATAAGTTCTGGTTTTTCTTCATTTAAAACTAATTCAGGATCTAATCTAAAACGTTCTCTTGTTATTTCATCATCCATATTAATAGCAGATGAAGCGTGATTTAAAGAAGTAAATGTTTTACCACACCATTTAGGTCCTTCAATTGATATTGCACCAGAAACTTGCAATAAATCATCTATTTTTTTATCAATAAGTCGTGGCATATAATTATTTGGTTTTAAATTCATAAAGCACCTCTTTCTTATCTAATTATACGCTTATATTTACTTTCAGTCAATTTACATGTACCAATTTTAAAAGCTTTTATGTACCATTTTTAAGAATTTTTATGTACCATTTTCAAAACCAGAATAATTACATTCTGGTTTATATTTTAAGCAATTCAAGATAAGGTGAAAGTTTTTCAAGCATTATATTATTTGGAGTATAATTTTCAAGTGCTAGTAAATTATCTAATAAATTTGTAGAAAAACCACTTATCATAGCTATGTCGTTTTCAAATTTAGTTGCAGGAAGGCCATTTATTTTACCGGCTACATTCCAAAATATTATTATAGGTAATTTATAACCTTCTTCATTAAACGCTTCTTTCCAGCCGTTTAAATTGGTACCATTTTTTGAATAAACGCCACAATCAAATTCCATATCAGAAATGATTAATAAATGACTTGGTAATTCTTCTTGCTTCAAATTATTTTCTTTTGCAATTTTAAGAATTAATTCAAAGGCTTTATCAATGTCTGTATTTTCAATGTAACAAGGAATATTTCTTACTTTTTCTATTATAGTATTGCCTTTTACTTCGCATAAATATGGTTTACTTGAGAATGTAAGAAAATGGTTTTTAAATATGCCTTTATTTCTCTGAGCTGTATATAGTGCGAGGCCTACTGAGGTAGCAAAAGGAATGCCATCATAGTATGTCATAGAACCTGAAGTATCAGCCATAACTAAGACATTGGTATTACACCCTTTTAAAACGTCTTTTTGATTATTCCACATCAAATTATATAAATCTTCATCAACGTTTTGATTCCATAATAGATTTTTAATAATTTCATATGAAAATAAACCTTCTGTATTAATTTTGCTCTCTCCTTTTACTACTTTATTTTTATATTCTAAATATTGTTTATTCATTCTTTTGGTATATGCTTTGGTATATTTAAGCATAGCTTTAGTTGGAACTTTACTAAAATCTATATTTTCATAGTTTTTTTCAGTTAAGTTTTTTTCAACTATGTTTATCTTTTTTCGAAGTGAAGACAATATTTTTCGATATTCTTTTTCTTTTAAATTCAAAGATTTTATGATTTTTTTAGCAGTTTTATTTTTTACATTATGTGTTTTATGAGAAGGTAACCATTTAGCAAGCAATGAAGGATTAGTTGATTCTAAATCTTTATTTAGTTGTTTTTTAATCAATGATATAACTTCATCATTAATAGGAGTATCTAGTCCTACTAAAATATAATCATACCTTCCAAGACTGCTAATATGTGGTAATACTTTTAAAGCACTTTGAGGATGATTTATACACAAATTTTGGAAAATAGTTTTAAATATTTTTCGCTCACCTTTTCCATTTCTTATGTCTAATATATAAAGTAAATTAGCTAAGGCTAAATTTTTGTTTTCATTTAATGCATTTTCAAACAATTTAATGATTTTTTCATTAGAATCATATCTACTCATCATTGTAAAAACATCTAAATTAGAATCATAAGTGGTTGCATAATATTCTGATCCTTTAGTATTAATTATTTTACTATTTTTTTTCATTTCATCTAATAAATTCATAAATATTACCTCCTAAATTATAGTCAAATAACAAGCCACAGCGGTTCACTTATAAAGTTGGAAAGATCCCACACTAATTTATGTCCAACGCATTTTAAACACATCCATTTGTTAATTGCTGTATATGGCTTTAAAACAAGACACCTTAAATTTCCAATATTTTCACTATAAGTGCTGTTAGTGTCTTTCATTTGACTGAATTAATTATATAATAATTTAAATTTTAAAAGGTCGCGAAAAAAGCGACAAAAAAACACCTAAAGTAAGGTGTTGCAAAAAGTATATAGATAATCGTTTACTTGACTTAACTTATAAACTTTATTATCTAAACAATATGAGATAATCTGATCAAATTTACTACTAGTTAAAGAATATCCAGCAGAATTTAATAATTTGTTAAATTCATCTTTTTCAAGTTCTAAAGCTAGACATAATTTGATAATTACATTTTTACGAGGAATGTAGTTATTATCACATCTTATTTTAGAAAATAATTTTCTATCTATATTTACTTTTTTGTAAATCTCAGAATCTTTATGACCACTTTCATCAATAAATGAAAAAAGGATTTCATTAAAACTCTTTGATTTTATGTGATTTAAATATTCTTCTAAATTTTCTTTCATATGAACCTCCAAAATTTCAATCCTCATAGCAATTACTGCTTATACATAAGGTAACAACCCTTATTACAATGTAATGTTCATATAAAATTTTATTTAAATCACAGAGCTGATTTCTCAAGCTCACAATAAATATATCATTTCTGTTTTAAAAATACAATATAAAGTATGAAAAAAAGGACTCTTCTAAATTCAATGGGGAGCTAAATCTGTGTTTTAGCCTTAAATATCAAAACAAAAACAGGTTTTTTTTATTTAAATTTTGTTATTTATTTACCACAAAATCCTACTCTAAATCGTTTATTACAATTAGGACATCTATATTTTTTAGTAATACATTTTGTTAAAATTATTTTAATCTTTTGATTTTTAACTATTTTATTTGATATTTTTACAATTTTATATGTAAATGCTAACATGACATATTTATGATGTTCTATATTAACATTTATAATGGGTGTTATGTTTATAAATTTCAGTAGTTTATACATTTTTAATACATTAAAAGTAACAAATATTAGTTGGATGTTTGTAGTCTCACTAAGCTTTCATTATGCTCATTTGATATATCAAAGAAGATTAATATGAATGGAATGTTTTTTAGAACAACTCTTCCAAAACAAATTAATGTAAGTTCAAAATGGTTAACAGAAAATGCAACTACAACAAATATGTTTAATCGTAGTGAAGTATCCAAAGTAGCTAAAGGTCAGTGTTAATTAAATTAAAAGTATAAAAACTTTTAATTTTTTTGATATAAA
>CAVDHX010000060.1:0-10646 GCA_963609095.1 Sphaerochaetaceae bacterium
ACATTAAACAAATAGAAAAATTACAATAAATTAATGATAATCCCTAAAAAATCAACCTACACATAATAGTGTAGATTTTTTCTTATAAAATTGTATTTTTTTTAATTTATTTTGATATAAAAAAAGGAAATTAATAATTTATGTCGTATGTTATATATGAGAAGATGGTTCCTCTAGAAAGGCTTACATATGACAAACAATAAAGAAAAATGCAAATATGAGCTATTAAAAAAGTAAAAAACAACATTGAATATTTTTGATAAAATAAAGGCAAACTACAAATTAAGAGTATCAAAGAATAAGATAATTTTTGATACAGATGGTGTTATGAAAATGAGAAGAAGAATACGAAGAAAAGAGAAAAAAACATTTGTTACAGTTCAGTCAAGACACTAGAATATGAGTGAGTTTTACTCACTTTTTCTTATGCTAAAACAGATTTTCTTTCAAATTTTTTTAATGACGCCTTTAATGACTCTAATATATCTAAGTTCTGTTTTTTATATGTTAAGATGCAACTCTTAATTATTAAATAGTTAGTGGCTTCTTCTTCGCTTCTGAATTTACCGAATTCCTACATTTTATTTTACCATTTACATATTATAATTATCCAATATTTTTAATTAAAATAAAAAGCTTATAATTTAAGAAAAAAATAGTGCATTATGGAAATAATATAGAATTATTTATCTATCTCTTGACTGAACTATAACAATTTATATCACATTAAAATAATTTTTTCTTTGCTTTTAAAAAAAAATAAGATATAATTATGTTATAGAATATAGGGGGAGGCAATAAGATGATTTTAAGAAAACCTTATGCATTTTTTATAAAGTATTTTAAATTATTTCATGCAATCATTGCTTTGTTTATTGGCTTTTTACTTTATAAAAGCTTTACAGTTTATAATTTTTTCAATGTTTACATTGATGATTATAGTTCAGCACTTACAAGTCTATCTCCAAGAACAATTATAAACATGTATACCTTTTTAACCATATTAATTGTAATAATTTTGACAATTGTTTTACTATCAGTAATGTTTTACAAGAAAAAACCCAAATCATTATACATATATTCTCTTATTATTTATATCGCAATATTAGTTTTATTTGGAATATCTTATCCAATCTTACGTGATATTAGTGGTGCAATATTGGATGTTCGTGTATCTAAAGCCTTAAGAGATTTTTACATGATGTCTTTAGTAGTCCAAATGATAAGCTTAGTATTATTTATAGTAAGAGCAACTGGCTTTGATATTAAAAGATTTGACTTTGGTACAGATCTGCAACAACTTGATATTAATGAAAAAGATAGTGAAGAAATAGAAGTTGCCTTAGAATTTGATAAAAATAAAACGCAACGTAAAATTAGAAATATATTTAGAAATTTTAAATATGTATATGGCGAAAATAAGTTTATAATCAATACAGTTGGTTCAATATTAATTGTAATATTAGGTTTTAATATTTATGTTAATATAACAGTCTATAAAGCTAACTATAATCAAGGAACTGCTTTTGAAGCTAGTAATATTACCTTAAATGTAAGAAACTCTTATTTAACAAAGCTTAATTCTTCAGGAGAAACATTAACAAACGATGAAATACTTGTTTTAAAGCTAGATATTAAAAGTCAACTTGAAAATAATACATTAAACACAGGACTTGCCACTGTATTAATTGAAGGAAAATCATATAGTCAAAATAATGAATATGCGAAAGAATTAACAGATCTTGGTGAGGCCTATACAAATCAAACTTTAGATTCAGAATATCATAGCTATATTTTAGCATTCAATATTCCAGAAAAAGAAGCTAATAAAAAAATGACATTTAAATTCAATGATAATGTTAGTTACATCAAAGGAGAAATAGGCGCAAAAAATATATATGTTAAACTAAATCCAATAAACTTAGATAAAAAAATCAAAACAACAACTAACAAAATAGGTGATCAACAAAATTATGATGATAGTATTTTAGATAGTGCAGATTTAAAAATAAATAGTTATGAAATAAATAACCAATTTAAATCTGAATATAAATATTGTTATAATACTAATAAATGCATAGATTCATATGAATATATTACACCAACAGCAACCGGAAATTATTTCAAAACTCTAATTAAAATCAATGGAGAATTTAATACAGATAATACACAAATAAATAACGTAATAACGTTCATGAATACATTTGGAACAATTAATTATAAAATAGATGATACTTGGAAAAGTAAAAAAATCAATTCATCTTCTTTAAAATCAAACTTTGATGGTTTTTACCTAGAAGTTCCATACGATATTAAAGATGCTACAAAGATAAATTTTGTCTTTAATATTCGTAATTTATCTTATAAATATACTTTAAAGTAAATCAATTATATGCTATAATATGTTAGGAGGATAGGAAAGTGAAACAAGTTAAATATTTAATCTTTACCTTGGTATGCACATTTATATTTCCAATGATTTCTCATGGAGAATGTAATTATCAAAGGCAAGCGGAACTTTCAAGGATTGCTAGTAATGTTAAAATAAATTATAACTATACATTAAACGAAACAAATAATTTACAATTTGTTATAAACATTACTAATTTAACCGATGATATTTATTTAAAACAAGATGATTTAAACATTATAACCGGTACTGGAGAAAAACAAATTAATGTAGGTTATGCTAGTTCCATTAAATATGATATTTATTCTAATGATTCTTCCTGCAAAGATGAATTTTTACTTACAAAATATATTACTATACCTACAGTTAATACATTAGCGGATACTGATTTGTGTAAAAACAATTCAAACTTCAAATATTGTCAAAGATGGGGAAATTATTCTATAAGTTATAATGAATTATTAAATCAATTTAATTTATATAAAAAAAATTTAGAAAAAAAGAGTGATAGTAAAAATAATACTTTCCAAATTTTAATAGATTATTTTAATAATAATAAATTTATGATTGCATTTTTCGGAATAGTTATTCTTTGTACAATCATTTATTATATATTTAACAAGAAAAAGATGTGAGGGATATTATGAAAAAATTAAAACAAATATTTACTTTTATAATTATAAGTTTATCTATTTTTCCTGTGCTCGTATTTGCTGTAGAAAGTGGGGGCACTGGTGAAAGTGGTGGCCAATCGAATACTGGCGAGGGTGGTAGAGCGGAATGTTACTATTTTAGCCAGTTTGATCCTGCCAGTGAGCACATTAACACAGGCTCTGGATATAAAACAGTTTCAGCATATAAATTTGATTTAGTTTATAGAACTAAAGGCGGCGGACGCGAAATTTTAAAATCTGTAGTTACATATGATACAAATTCTGTAAAAAACAATGATTGGTATACTTATAGAATTCCAGCAGCCATTCAAAATTATGTTGCAGCCCTTAAGGCTACTTATGGTAATGATAAAGTTGGAAATCTTATAACTTCTGGAGGGGATAATACACTTTTTGGTTTAGCCAACAAACTTTCAAAAGGTGATACAATAGATAATTTGTTTCGTGACAAAAATAATGAAGTTAAGTTAACAAACTATAGGCTAATAAAAAATTATATAACGAGCACAGACGGTTTTAACATCTCTGCAAAAGATTTGCAACGCCCTCAAGATATCAATCCCGGCAATATTAATTCTTACGGCTATAGAATACTTATTCAAAAAATTCAATTTTATGATACTTGCGACGATGTGGTGAATACTGGTTTTGATATGCCTGGTGATGCCGCTTTGGCAGCGCCAAGAAAAGAAGCGGCGAATGATTTTTCTACACTCATGAAAAATTTAAAAAATAGAGTTGCCAACAACAAATATAAAAATGATGTAGTTAATCATTATCCTATTAAAATGTCAGCAATATATCATGTTGGTAGTACTGAATTATGGACAACAAGAGATGACATTGGTATTTATAAGGCATCTGATTCTGATATAAATATACTTAAAGGGAACAACGGAGAGGCAATTAGAAATTTAAAAGATAAATTTGCTGATGAAAACAACGGCCTAGGCTATAATATTTTGTGGTTTGCGACTGATGCCTTCGCTAGCGATTATTCAATTGATGCAGCATGCGTTAATTGTAATAGTAAAATTTCTGATAATAAATCTTATTTTATTCAAGATACAACTAACTGGACAGCCATAAAAAATAGTAAAGGATATTTAGAAGGTAGTAATGAAGATTATGCAAAGAACGTAAGAAAATATTTTTACAAAAAGGAAAATGGTTTTCCAGATACGTATTGTAGAGAAGAATATACGGTTAATTTTCCAAATGCTAACAATACAATTCAAGTCGCAACTGGTAGATATTTTTTGTTAAATGCATCTGATGACGATGAAAAAAAATATTCTGCAATTCCTAATTTTAAACCAATTTCAGTTACAAAAACGAGAATTTGTAAAGGTGGCGACTTAGAAAAATTCAAAAACAAATCTGAAAATAGTTTCAAAAATGTTGGAAAAGTTTATTTTAAATACATAGAAAATTATAAGAACAGTAAGTATACAATGAGTCAAAAACAAGAACTAAAAGCCAACAATGACTCTAAGGTTACATCAACTATTAATGGTGATACACTTACAATGTCTATTACAAAAACGTACACTTTACCTACTGACTTTTATAGATATGTCAGAAAAAAAGATGGCCTATCTGTCAAGCAAATAACAAATGATCAAAAAGATAGCGGTGAATATGAGGATATAGGCATTTCCAATTTACCAGTTTCATTTAATAATCATAGTTCTTACGCTGGAGATGTTAAATTATCTTATGAATTACCATCTCATGCCGATGACCCATATACATATATAAAAGATGCTTATGAAGCTGGCAATGGTGCTAATAATTATTTTAAATCTAAGAACAATGAATTTAATAATATTTATAAAAAATATTCTAATAATCAAACAATGACTGAAGAAGAAAAAAGTGATTTAACTCAAAGTGCTTGTGCAAAAATGTATGGTTATGGGACAAGCGAATTTAATGAATGTGCCAAAAAAAGACAGACAAACAAAATAGGTGATACCGGTTCAAATTGTTATACTATTAATAAACAAATTGATTCAGATCAATCGACTAGTGGATATTCTTGTATAGTTAGCAGCCCTAACAAATGTCGTTATGACAAAAGTACTGGAAAATTTTATAATAGTGCTGGTAAAGAAATATCTGAAACTGATTACAACAACGGTAAATGTGATTCTGATGATGGTGGAACATGTAAAATAGTTTATAATCATGAAACCAATTCAACTGATTATTATGGACCTAATGGTGAAAAAATAAGTAAAGATGAATATAATACACTTTGTCCATGTCCAAACTCTTGTAAACATGGATGCTGTCCATCTGGGGAATGTGCTCCTATGCCAAGAAAGAATGGTATGATTGTCTGCCCTGTAGGTGGCAAAAGAGTTATTTATAGAACAATTGATTTAATACAGCCATTCCCAGGTCAAAGTTCATCAAATAGAGCAACCGGAAGTAACTGGTGTTCATATGATGTCAAAACGCAAAAGATAGATTGCAAATGGAATAATAAAGTTTCCCAAACCTATATCTTAAACGAAGGGAAAAAAATACATAGTGACAACCATATTTTGTATCAAGTAACTTTAGATTCTAAAACCATTAGTACAATAAGAAATTATAATAAAAAACATAAATACGATGATTTCACTTTAAAATGTAAAAACAATGGTAAAGCTTGTATTAGTACATTCTTAAAAGAAGTAGTATCTACAACAGGAAAATGTGCAAATAAAAGTACTGCAAGTCAATTTGACAGTTGTAATAGTTAGGAGGTAAAACATGAAAGAATCATTTTGGGGTATATTTGTTGTGTTTCTAGGTATTACATCAATATTTTTCATAGTTTTATTTCAAAACCTAACTAATACTGATGAACACAACTCACAACTTCTAAAAGAAGTCACAGAAGCTGCTATGTGGGATGCATTTGATTATTCTGCATATAGAGCTAATGGAACAGTAAGAATAAACAGGGAAAAGTTTGTAGAAAACTTCGTTAGAAGATATGCAGAAAGTGCAAGTAAATCAAGAAAATATGAAATAAAATTTTATGATGTAAATGAACAACCACCTAAGGTTAGTTTAAGTGTTACCAGTGGTGTTGTTGGTGTTAATGGTAGTACGGAAGTTACATTTGATTTAAAAAATAGTATTGATGCTATTTTAGAAACACCATATTAAAGAAGAAAAGAGGAGATAAAATGGATAATTTAGCAATGACATTTAAAAAATTTTTAAAAAACAAAAATGTAGTTACTATTATTGGGGTAGTAATAATACTAATTTTACTTTACGTAGGCTATAGTACTCAAATCAACAAAGCTGTTGAACCAGTTGAGATTCCTGTAGCTACCCAAACTATTCAACCAAGAACTGAAATTACTGATGACATGGTTGAACTTATTGATATGCCAAATGTATCATTAAGTGATAATGTCATTAGATCTAAAGCACAAATTGTTGGAAAATATTCCAACGTTAACTCAGTAATACCTGAAGGAAGTATGTTTTATACTGATACAGTAATTAGCAAAGATGAACTTCCAGATGCCGCATTTACTAAAGTTAAGTCTGGAGAAGTAGTATATAATTTCCCAGTTGATATGGAAAGTACATATGGTAATTCAATCTTCCCAGGAAATAAAATTGACATCTACATGAAAGTTGGAGATGGAACAGATGAAAAAATCATGCTTGGTAAATTAATAGAAAACGTCGAAGTACTTGCTGTAAAAGATTCATCAGGTAAAGCAGTATTTGAAAATACAAGCGAAGAAAGAACACCAGCAATGCTTATATTTGGATTAAAAAGTAAACTTTATACTTTACTAAAAAAAGCATCATACATGGATAGCTTAGGTGTTGAACTATATCCAGTACCACACGGAAGTAAAGTTGATACGACAGGAACAACTGAAGCATCTACACAAGAATTAGTAGACTATATTGAAGCTCATTCAATTAGCTTAGCTGAAACTGAAAGTACAAATGTAACAGATGAATTATTACCTACAGTAAAAGAAACAGGAGGAACTCCAAATACTGTAACAATCACATTCCCTAAAGGATGTAATAAAACATATACATGTTCATACATAAAAGATAATGGTAAAACAGTTAAAGTAACTAAAACAACTCAAGATTTAATTTATACAACTAATGGTACATTAATTGCCACAGTAACAGAAAAAGACGGTACAGCTCATACTTTAACAACTAATATTCCACTTACTAATTCAACTACAACAACAGGACAATAATTATGAATAATGTTTTTGACCAAATAGATTTTGGGGCACTAAAACCTTATTTGGAAGATGATGATATAACCGATATTTCTTATGATAATGGTGGACAAATTCATTTAAAAACCTTATCTAAAGGAATATTTAGAATAGATAATCCAGCAATTAATAATGCATTTATGGAAAAGCTAGCGTTTCAATGTTCAAATGTTATGGGTAAAACATTTAATATGGCGCATCCCTTTCTGGATGCCGAAAGTGCAGAGTTACGTTTAGCTTTTATCCATGAATCAGTTTCTTCTAATGGTATTGCATGTGTTTTACGTAAAACGCCAGCTAAGATACGTTTACAAAAGGAGAAAATAGTTGCTGATAGATATGTTGAATTAGATATAATTGATTTTTTAGAACAATGTGTTTTAGGCCACTGCAATATTATTGTATGTGGTGAAACAGGTTCTGGTAAAACGGAACTTGTAAAATATTTAGCTAGTAAAATTGCTGAAAATGAAAAAATTATTACAATTGAAGATACTTTGGAATTACATTTAGACAAAATTTTTCCACATCGAGATGTAGTTTCACTTAAAACTAATAATATCGCATCTTATACTGATATTTTGGAAGCCTGTATGCGACAAAATCCTAAATGGATTTTACTATCAGAAGTTCGTAGTGCAGAAGCTGTATTAGCTGTCCGTAACTCAATATCATCAGGACATTATATTTTATCTACAATACATGCTGATAAAGCTGTTTCTATTCCAAACCGTATGTACAGTTTACTAGAAACAAACCAAGATTTAGATCAATTTATGAGTTCTATTTGTAGATATGTTCAAATTGGTATATATGTTAGAGGTTATCAGGATAAAGCTACTAAACATTTTAAAAGAGAAATTGCCGAAGTTACAGAATTTTATGTAACAAGTGATACCAATGAAGCTAAACATAATATTATTTATAGAAAAGGTGCTGATGGTAAAGTTATTAGAAATAATCCAAGTCCATATTTAATAGATTATCTAGAAGTTCAAGGTGTATTTTTACCTAAAGAATTACAAAATATGGCTGGTGATACGTATGTTACTAATGATTCAATGAAAAATAGTATTGAAGGTAATTCTGAAAATATTGATAAAACATTTGAAATTAATGAAAACAATTCAATAGATACAAATTTAAAAACTTCTACAAATGCTGTACAAACAAATGAAATTAATTCAAATATTTCTACAGAAAATAATGCATCAAGTATTTTTCAAAATGAAGTTAGTTTAAATGGTTCTTTAAATAATGTTACGTCAAATGTTTCTATGAACAACCAATCAAATGATTCCATAAACATTGAAAACAGTTTTAATTCAAACATTCCTGTAGAAAATCATACACAAGATATTTCTATGAATGAAAATACAAACAATTCTGTGAATAATTTTATGCAAGATACTTCAAGTATAAATAATACAGAAAATTTATTTGGATAGGAGGGGCAATATGACATTTTTAATATTTTTAATAGTTTTAATAATAGCTATATTTATTGTACTATATCGAAATAACAGTAATTCTAATAATGTTTATAAGTTTCTTAATAAACAAGTTGGTGTAATTTATGATAAGTACGCTCCTTATTCATTTAAAGTGGTTAGGGAAAAAGTTAAGGAATTAGGTCAAGAATATACTCCTAGACAATATACAATCCAAATAATTGTATTTGCAGTAGGAGCAGCAGTCGTTACATATTTATATTTTTATAATATCGTTGTTTCTTTAATATATGCTGTAATTGCCGTATCTATTATTCCATATTTAACATACTTAAGATGCAAAAGATTATATAGTGAGTTTATTTTCGAGCAAATTCAGGTATATACAACGAACACAATTATGGAATTTGCCACAACTCAATCCTTCGTAAAAGCATTAGAAGGCGTATATGCCTCAGATGTCTTAGAAGATCCTGTTAAAGCAGATGTTAAAATGATGATTGATATGGCATATGAAAATGGTACAATTGATCAATCCTTAAATTATATGAATAGTAAATATGATTATTACATTGTAAGAAATATGCACCAATTATTCTTACAAATTACTAACGAAGGTTCTAGAGATGCCGGCGAATCTTTAGAAAACATGAGTCAAGATATTGATATGCTTGTAGAAGGAGTTTATAGAGATAGAATTGATAGAGCAGCTTTCCATAAAAAATTCTTACAATTTGGTATCATTTTATATCTAATGGTTATGCTTGTTCAATTTATGCTAGGTTTAGAAACATACAACGAAATGTTAGAAAGCTGGTGGGTAAAATTACTTTTACACGGTATCATCTGGCTTAATACATATTTCATCTTATCAGGTGAAAAATATTACAATGAAGATGTGGGGGCGGAATAATGAGTATAGGATTAACTTTTATAATAATTGCAATCATTCTTATATTCTTACTTGAATATAATAACCATTTTAGCTCAAACAAATTCATAAGAGAGACAGAACCTTACTTTAGAACTTTAATGGAAGATGATTATGATTTTTTACTTAAAGTAAGATATGGTGGCGACGTTGATGTTAATAAAATGTATGGACTTAGAGTACGTAATGGAATTGTTACTATAATCTTTTGTTTATTTATATTTATGTCTAAATTAACCTTTGCTTATATATTACTTTCATTACTATTAGGCTTTGGAATGTTTAAATTATCATACATACAATTAAATAGTTATTATAAACAAAACTTACATAAAATTAACTTAATGTTACCATACTATTTAAAGGGACTTGAAATCTTAGTTCAACACTATACAGTTCCAGTAGCACTTTCTAGGTCAATAGAAACAGCACCTGAAATTTTTAAACCTGGTTTAAGAAAATTGGTTGCCAAAATTGATGCTGGTGATGCTTCAGTTCAACCATATATGGACTTTGCTCATGAATATCCTGTTAGAGATTCTATGAGAATGATGAGATTACTTTATAGATTAGGTTTAGGTAGCCAAGAAAATAAACAAGAACAGTTATTAATGTTTTCAAGAACTATTTCGACTTTACAAAATAAAGCACGTGAACAAAAGTATAAAGAACGTTTAGAAAAAATGGAAAATAAAACAATGATTATGTTATTTGGTACTGGTGGAGGTATCTTAGGATTCTTACTTTTAGCCATGATGATGATGATGAACTTTTAGTGTAAAGTAAGAAGAAATATATAGAAACTTTTATTTATATATGCTATAATTTAATTAACAATAATGAAGGAGGTGTTTAAGTTATGAAAGAAGCTGCAGGTGAAGCAAACTTAACAGTTGTTGCTATTATTTTAAT
>CAVDHX010000061.1:0-6180 GCA_963609095.1 Sphaerochaetaceae bacterium
CTTCTTCTCATTTCTATATCAACTCCAGTATCTAAGATTATCTTATTCTTTGATATTCTTAATTTATGGTTTACCCTTATTTTATAAGGAAATTTTAAAATTAAAATTTCAATCTTTTATTTATTTTTTGCCATTCAGTATTTGCTTTTTTCCCTTATATTTGGTATTATTAGAGCAGGATAAGAGATTCGTAGAATAAGATATTCTACGAAATTTTTTTAATTATTTTTTTCTTTCAAAAAAAGTATATGCAATCATATTTAAATTAACTAGATAAAGGCAACACTTCGAACATCATGAACACAATCTTATTTTTTAACTGTTCATATCCATAAGTATGATAAAATGAGTGTAAGTAAGATAAATATGATTTTAAAAGATAAAAATAATTTTTTCAATTAAATTACTTAAATAAAAAAAGGTAATTATACCTTTTAAGAATTATTTGTAACATCAGATAATACTGTATCTTCTTTAACTCCATATAGACCATTAATCTTACTTTGATCTTCCTCATTTAAATCTTGTAATTTCCAATCATTATTATCTTTTCTCAAGTAGAAATTAATTGTATATGTCTCTGTCTTAGTAACATCTTTTAACTTATTTAGTCTATAACTGGCAAACGTATCTGTGGATGTAAATTTATCAGCGTTTTTTAATTTATATTCATTTGCTTCATTAACTACATCTGCATAATTTCTAACAGTAACTTCAGTTGTAACAGTTGCATTTTTACCATCAATTTTTTCATCTTTAATTTTATAAGTTAAATCTTGGTAATGCTTTTTCATAAATTCACGATAGTCACTTCTTTCGTCTTCAGTTAAATTAGAATCACTAATTAAAGTTGTGTCTAAATCTTTCATTACATCTTCATCATTAGTTTGATATTTATTAAGAAACGCTTCTACTTTTTTGGTTGGTGTATTTCCCATGTTGCCACAGCCAGATATAAACATTATACAAATAAATAAATATAATATTTTCTTCATATTTTTCCTCCTCAATAATATTTTGGAAAAAGTTTAAAATATTATACATTAATTTAATTTTTTTTACATAGGATTTATTTTAAAACTATCTTACTTTTAAATTTTCAAATGACTTTTTAATGTTTTCTTCTAATAACTTACTATTCATAATTTCTGCTTTTTTAATTAGTGCATTCTTAGCTAATCTTAATTTTAATAGGGTATATATTTGGCTTTCCTTTAAGGTGTTTGTAATTCTAGTAAAAGGAATTTTGTCATCACTAACTTGAGATACTTTACCATATACCTTAAATTTAACACCATCTTTAAATTTTTTATGACAATCTTCGATAGTATATAAATTATTATCAATTAAAAACTCTTTAACATTATCATTTGAAAGAGGATTAGCGAGTATATTAGCACTTAATCCATTTTTCAAATCAAAGGCTGCGTAGCACCCAGTAAAACCAGTTATTGCAAATGCCTCATTGCTTAAAGCGTCAGTAAGCTCACTCGCTCTAATTCCTTCTGGATGTTTAATGTAAACTCCCATTGCTCTTGTTACATTATAAATGCCTATATCATTACCATCTTTATCTTTTTTAAATTTTAAGCTACCATCGTCATTTAACAAAACAAAATTATCATGAACTGGAGTAATTAATTTTTTAATAGAATTAGAGGATAAAAAACCATTGTTTAAACTATCAAATAATTTTATTAAATCTCTAGAAGTACTATAAATACCTGCATGGCCAGGATATATATTATATTTTTCAAATATCTTAGCTTTTGGATCATGAATATTATTATCTTTACTGCCTGTAATAATGCCAAAATTATCATAACTTGTCATAAGCATATTCATCTCATCATTAAAATATTTTTTAAAATAATCATCAGCTGAAGGTAATAAATCCTTTAAAATAATAAAAGGAATATCACTGTATAAAAAGGTATTGTCTAAGTTGACCTTAGTAGAATATAATCTTTTTTCTAATTCTTTTAAAGAAATATCTTCATCAAGTCTACCATCGGTTCTTAAATCATAGTAAAATTTTGCCATTTTTTCTATAGGTATATTTAAATTTTTATATTTACTATTTACTTGTGAGACATTTTTTGATAAATCAATTTTACCTTCTTCTGCTAATTTTAACGTTTCAATACTTGTAAAAAGTTTAGTTGAACTAGCTAAATCAAAACGGGTATTTTCATCTATCTTATGATTTTCAAAAGTCTCACCATCATAAGTATATATTGAAACACCACTTTTAGAGTCTTTAATTCCAGTAGAAAGTCCAGGAGTAATCATAGAAATACCTTTCACTATTTTTAAATAATCCTTAATTATTTCGTTATAAATATCAGTTGGATTTTTATCCATCATTTCTAAAAGAAGATATTTTTCATCTTCAAACATATCAATTAAATATCTATATTCTTTTAATTTTCCATTACTAACAAGTTCGTTAACTAATTTATATTCTTCCCTAGTAATAATACTTTTATACAAATTTTTATCCATAAATATGCCTCATTTCTTATGAGTGATATTATAAGCTTTTATTGTTTTTTGTCAAATTTACACATATTTATAAATTCTTTAAATAAAATTAAATTTTTATCTTCTAATTCAGGATGAAATTGGACCCCTATCATTAATCCATTTTTACTTTCTAAAACCTCGATAATCCCATCTTTAGTATATCCTGTGGCATTAAATATACTATCTTTAAATAAATCTTCCTTAACCACAGATTTATGAAGTGAAGGCATATCTATTATTTTATTTTTAAATATATTACATAACTTTGAATTTTTACTTAAAATAACTTCGTGTTTACACATATCTATTTTGTTAATATTAAAAGGATTCAAGTTATCATGGCCATCTTTATCATATAAATATTCTTTTTCATCTTCATATTTAAAGTTTTTTTCTATTTGCTCATAAGAAAGCTCATTAGGAAATTTTTTTAAATACCACTCATATCCAGCCATTGTCTGCATTCCTAAACATATTCCCAAAACTGGTATTTTATGTTTATAAGCATAATGCATCGCACATATATGACTAGAGCCTAAATGAGGCCCGCCTTGAAAAATTAAACCATCACATAAATTTAATAAATCCTCATTAAATTTTTCAAAAGGAAATAATATACCAACCGGAATTCCTCCAGCTTCAACTATTCTTTTTGAAAAATTATCATTAAATGTAGTCTTATTTTTAAATGGATTGTCTTTATCATAACACCTTGGTCCAATAATACCAATAATAGGTTTCATAAAACACACTTCCTTTTTTACAATATTATATAATAAAAATTACCTTTTTGACATTACTTTATTAATTTTTTTATTTTAGATAGACCATTTTTTTCAAGTCTTGATATTTGTGCTTGACTAATGCCAATTTCATCGGCTAATTCGGTTTGTGTTTTACCAATTATATACCTTTGAGTAATAATATATTTTTCTTTATCTTTTATTTCGTTTAAAGCATTTTTTAGTGAAATAATTGTTTCTAGATCATATAATGAATCATCATTAGATAACTGATCAGCTAAATATATTACATCTCCCCCATCACTATATATAGGTTCAAACATGCTAACAGTATCTTTTAATGAATTAAGAGCGAATCCAACTTCCCATTCAGGTAAATTCATTTCGTTTGCTATTAATTTAATTGAGGGTTCTTCATCATTTTGATACGTTAATTCTTCTTTTAATTTTAATGCTTTATAAGCAGTATCCTTAATACTTCTAGATATTCTTAAACAACTATTATCCCTTAAATATCTTTTTACCTCTCCTAATATCATTGGAACTGCATACGTACTAAAATGAACTTTATGAGATAAGTCAAAATTATCAATTGCCTTAATCAAACCAATTGTCCCGACCTGAAATAAATCATCCATATTATCACATCTACCAGAAAATTTTTTTAAAACAGAAAGAACTAATTTTAAATTACCTTTAATTAAAATCTCCTTCGCACTAACATCACCACTTTGATATTTTTTAAATAATTCAATTTGTTTTTCATTTGTTAATACCTCAATATCTGCAGTATTTACATTAGAAATTTCAACTTTGTGTTTTGCCATAAAAAAACTCCTTTCTACTACATAATGAGTAAAAAGGAAATTTTTTAATCACTTTTCAAATTAATTATTAAATAAATTATCTATTCCTATAACACCATCATAATAATCATTCATAATTTCAGCACATAATTTAATTTTTTCATTATCAATAGTTTTATCTTTTTTATAATTATTTACTATTAATGTAAATAATTGATCATAGTAAAATGTAATAGATCCATACTTTGACAATATAAGGACATCAACTAAATCATTAATTTTTGATTTAATATCTTCCTCTAAATTTGAAATCAAATAATCATTTATATTAACTTTTTCTCCATCAATTTCCATTTCATTATAAAGTATTTTAGACAATTTTTTTTGCAATGGAAGTGCCTCGTTCTTTATATCATTTATCAAATAGTTTTTATATTGCAATGTTTTTTCAACCGTATATTTTGAAATTTCTTTCTGTTTATCATCACTATTTTTTAATATTAAATTACCAACTACAAAATCTTTTTCTTCCGTTTTATTGAACTGTAAAATTTTGTCTTTCTCAATATCAATTAAAACCCAATATTCTGGTTTAACACGTTCTTCCCTGCTCCAAACATTATCTTTCTCATCAGTTAACATTACACAAATATATAATTTTCCATTTTCGACCCTTAACATTGGATATAATGGAATGTAAGTTGTTAATCCTTTTTTCTTCTTTTCCTCATTAACAATATTCAAATACTTGTCTAAATTTAAATTATTCATCATATCTCTCCTTTATTTTTTTTCTTCCATTATATAAAAAATATTTTATATTGGCTTCCTTAGTATTTAATTTTTTACTAATTTCTTTTATTGAAAGGTCATTAACATAGAACATATTAAAAACGATTTTTTCTTTATCTGATAAACCAATATTATCTAAATTATTTATGATTTCCTTATATATAATTTTATCCAATATCTGAATTTCATAACTTAAATCATAGTTTTCATCAAATGGTGTATTGTTTTTCTCTTTAATATATTTTTTTGCTTTGGCGCACCACAAATTGTAAGCAATTTTCCATATTAAATTTTCCAACTTTTCTGCTTTAATATTTTTATTCAAGTATTCAAATATTGCTAAAAAAACACTATTAGTTAAATCCTCAGCATCTTCTTTATTATTAGTTTTTTTAATTGCCCAATTATATATTTTATAATAATATTCATCATAAATTTCGTCCATAAAATCACCTTTCACTTATATAGTGTTTTGTTTTCAAAAAAGGTTAGGTTTTTTAAATAATTCAATTTGTTTTTCATTTGTTAACGCCTCAATAACTGCTTAGAAATTTCAATTGTATGTTTTGCCATTAAAAACTTTTTTCTACTACATAATGAGTAAAAAGGAAAATTTTTAAATATTTTATTCAATAATAAAATGGTAAACAGGTAAATTTCTTCCAAATAATGATGAAGCTATTATTTTATAATCATATTTATTTTTTAATACATTTATTAAATCAACATCACAAGTATTAACATATTTATTTAATACCCCTTTATAGTAATAAAAACGAATATTAGTATAATCATAATTATTATTATCAATAAAATCAATAACCTTTAAAATATCTTCATCTATTTTAATATCATCTAGTTTTTCTAAAGAATCTAAAACATTAAAGTATATATCACTTTCTTTATTTTTCTTAATAACAACATTTTTAAATAGAAAAGTAATTGTTATATCTTCTTTATTTAGTGCAGACAATAATTTCACAATTTTTCTATTATCTTTTCTTTTTATTCCTATATATTGTCTTCTATGATCTCCATGTCCTTTGCAGCAACCTATAGTTACAAATTCATTTTCCCATAATTTTTTTAAAGTTTTTTCTAATTGTGGTTCACCCTCACTAAATTCTTTAGCGTATTTATCCATATTACATAAAATTTCATTTATATCTACCATAACTAATCCTTTCACTATTTAAAATTATATTTTAAATTTTTCTTAATAAACAATCATATCTTATCAAAATAAATCTAAAATAATTTAAATTAATAGTTATACCATTTCAAATTTATTTTTTAATGCTATATCATTATAT
>CAVDHX010000062.1:0-16636 GCA_963609095.1 Sphaerochaetaceae bacterium
TTATTACATCTTTTTCTAATAAATCATAGTTTAATCTATTAGGAGTACAACCAGATGCTTTTCCTTTTCTATTATAGTAATTACAACTTGTATATTTTGTTTGAGTTTGAACATTTCTTTTATGCGTAATACCTAAAGAACGACCACAATTACCACATATAAGCAGACCAGATAATAAATACTTATCAAAATCTCTTTCTTTTGGTGTAGTATGTCTTTTCTTTATAATTTCTTGTACTTTATCAAAATTTTCTTTACTTATAATAGGTTCGTGTGTATTTTTAACTATGATGTATTCTTCTTTTTTTAATTTACGACATTTTTTATTGTTATAACTTATTTTTTCGTTTGTATGTTGTACCATGTTGCCAATATACATTTCATTAGTTAAGATATTTCTTAATGTAGAATGTTTCCAAATACCATTTCCGTTATTTTCTGTAACTTTCAAGCCTCTGGGCTCTTTTTTATATACTATTGGAATAGGAATTTGCTTTTCAGTTAATTTTCTAGCAATTACACAAACACCATCACCATCAAGTGCAAGAGAAAATATTAATTTAACAATTTCACTTGCTTCAGGATCGATAATTAATTTATGATGATTGCTAGGATCTTTCATGTAGCCATAGCAAGGAAATGAACCAATATAATCTCCTTTTTCTTGTCTAACTCTAAATGAAGATTTCACTTTTTTAGATACATCTCTTAAATATAAATCATTAACACCTAATCTTAAGCCTAACATTGAATCACCAATTAAGGAATCGTATGAATCGTTAATAGCAATATATCTAACATTATGTTCTAAAAAGAATTCCTCTATATATTTACCTGTACCATACATTTCACGACCTAATCTTGATAAGTCCTTTGTAATGACACAATTTATTAGTCCATTTTCAATATCTTGTATCATTTCTACAAAAGCTGGTCTTTCAAAATTACCACCAGAATAACCATCATCAACGTATTCTTTAATAAGATTTAAGCCATTATGTTTTGCAAATGAACTGATTATCATTCTTTGACTTGATATTGAAGATGATTCGTCATTTTTTCCAATATCATCTTTTGAAAGTCTTAAATAATCTGCACATTTATAGATTTGATTTCCTATCATATATTCTTATTTCTCCTTTTTAATGATAGGGGGCTAAAATATCTACGATTGCATGGTACCATCATTTTTATTTTTTTGCAAATCATCTAATACACCTCCAAATAGTAATTTTTTCTTATATAGTTCTTCTTTAAAAGTTCTATTAATAATTGTTTTTAAATCATCTCCATTTTCATTAAATACAAACTCCAATTTTACAATTTTATTTCCGTACATTTTAATCATTGGATCACCCATTTTAAGAGTATGATTAAAATTTGAAATTATGTTATTAGGGCTAGACATTATTTTTGTTAGCCTTTCTAAAGTCAAGTCTTTTTCTAATGGGTTTTTTAAATGAATTTCAATAGTAGATTTAGTGTTATTACCATTATCAATTTCTAAATGATACACTTCTTTATTTATTCCTTTGTTATTCTATTCCTATATAATCTATCATATTTAGTTTCTATATTCTCAACTGTAAAATATGTATAATTTAAATCTTCAAGTGGAGTTATTTTTTTATTCACCACTTGAATAACAAGATAATTTTTTATATATAACAGTATCTCTAAATATTGGGTAACCTATATTTGGAAATATAATAATAAATAATTAATTATTGATGTTTCACAGTCTTTCTTGCTATTTTATATCCTTCCTTTCTCATTTTATTTTACACTTAATAATTCATTAAAAAATTCTATCAAAAAATTGACTAAGGATTTAACTGTCTAGGATTATATCATGGTAAATTCTTGAAAGATAACTTTTTAAGAAAAATAATAACTATTTTTGTTATCTAAATATCAGGCTGATTTCTAAGTAAAAAGACTAAGAACCATAATTTGTAAGTCATCTTAGTCATTTATTTTTTATGTATTTACATTTTAATTTTTTGTTAGCGTCTTCTTTAATTGTGGCTTGTACCACAGTATAGTTTGGGATGTCTTAATATAAATTTTAGTTAGATGATTTTTCAACATTTAAATATTAATCACTTATTCTAACATTAACCCCATTTATATTTTTATATACACGTTTTTCGTTCTTAGAAACTTTTTTTTCAATTTCGTCTGCCAAATCAAAACCTAGCATTTCAGATAATCCCATTAAGTAAATAGCAATATCAGCTAATTCTTCATTTAAATCATCTTTTTTCTTTTTCCAAGCATCATATGCTTCCGAAACTTCTCCATATAGTAAACAAAATTCTTTATTCACATCTGTTGTATTAAATCCTTTGTTTAATTTATTTTGCCAAATCTCTTTTTGAATTTTTTTTAATTCCATGTTTTTCCTCCTTAAAATCATTGTAATATTCTATTACCTTATTAACATTATACTTTAAAAATTTATTTAATTCAATCTCACTAAATGTTTTATCATTAACAATAGTATATACTGGAATAGTTCGCTCATCAATTAATAAATATCCAAAATTTTTACCTGTTTTTGTATATTCAAATATATCTTTTGAATATACATTGTCCATAGTATCATCAGAAACATAATGCCCACCATTTTCAAATCTTATTATATTTCTATTTTTTCTTGTTTCTAAACTAGAAACTAAATTAACAATAATAGAGTTGCTGTTGTTTTCTAAATTATCAATAAAATTTTTTATACTACGAAAATATGCATTTTGGGAAAATTGTGACTCATATAGTTCATCCTTACCTCTTGAAAACTGGATTATATTGTGCGTTTCTGAATTTACAACCGCCATTTGAATTATATAATCCCATAGAATAGGTCTTATTATATCGTGTCCATCTCCCAAATTTGCAGGTTTAGTATAGTGATTTATTGAATTTATATTATCATTATACTCTTCCCATATTTTATTAGCATATTTAAGTTTATTTTTAATTTTTTTAAATTCTTCTATTTTATTTTGATATAACAAATCATCTAACATAAACGTTTCTAATAGTGGCTCTAAATCATCTATAATTAATTTCTTCAGTCTTAAACTTGTCATAAAATGAAAGTTCTTCCTTATCTAAATGAGTTTTATAATTACTATGGTGTTAACCTTGATTATATCTGCGGTCTAACAAATACCCAAAAATATGATATTACAGACGATAAAATCGATAAAGCAATTTTAGGTAATCATTTAAAAGAAATAAGAATTAAAAATAATGACACTAAGAAAAAGTTGCAGGAGTAATAAAAGTAGATTAATCCAATTATTCTAAATATGAACTAGGAAAATTATATATTCATACCTATGCTTTAATAGAATTGCGAAATACTATAAAGTTTCAATAGACTGGTTTTGTGGTAAAGCCAAAGAATTAGGAATTAAATAAATTTTCAGTTTTTATTAATTGGCTGTGTCTAGCTAAATTGTAATATTTTATTTTGTTTTTAATATTAATTTTTATAATCCAAAATAGACTATATTAATTTAAAATTCAATTAATATGATATATATCACGAGTATAAACTTTTTCATTATTTTTTAATTTGTCATCTACTCTATTTGCTAAAATAATATCTGCTTGTTCTTGAAAAATATCAAAATTATTTACAACTTCAAATCCATTAAGTGAATTGGTGTGTAATAAAGGCTCATAAATCATTATTCTTACTTTATTATTCTTTTTATGAATTTCATTTATAATATCTAATATTGCACTTTCTCTAAAATTACTAGAATCTTTTTTCATAGTTAATCTATATATACCAATACCACTAGGATTATGTTTTAATACGGACTCACTTATATATTTTTTCCGTGTCTCATTACTATTAATTATTGCACTGATTATATTTTCTGGAATGTTATTATAATTTGATTTTAATTGCTTTGTATCTTTAGGTAAACAATAACCACCATAGCCAAAAGATGGATTATTATAATAATTACCTATTCTATTATCTAATGATATACCATCAATAATATTTTTTGAATCCAAATTTTTAGATTCTGCAAAAGTATCAAGTTCATTGAAAAAAGCAATTCTTAATGCTAGATATGTATTTGCAAACAATTTTACAGCTTCTGCTTCTGCTGATCTCATTACTCTAATCTCAACATCTTTTTTTAAAGATGCTTTTTTTAATATTTTTGCAAATTCTACTCCTTTTAAAGTTTCACTACCAACAATTATTCTGCTAGGATATAAATTATCAAATAATGCTTTCCCTTCTCTTAAAAATTCTGGTGAAAAAAGAATAGAATTAATTTTATATTTTTCTTTTATTTTATCTGTATAACCAACTGGAACAGTGCTTTTAATTACAATAGTTGAAGTTGGATTTGTTTTTAATATTTTTTGAATTATATCTTCTACTGATGTAGTATCAAACTCATTAGTTTTTTCATTATAATTAGTAGGAGTACATATTATGATATATTCAGAATCTTTAAATGCTAATTTATAATCACATGTAGCTTGCAAATTTAATTTTTTTGTTTTAAAAAATGTTTCTATTTCCTTATCCTTTATTGGGGATACCCTGTTATTTATTAAACTTATTTTAGTATTATCAATGTCATAAGCGAGCACTTTATTATCTTGACTTAATAGTGTAGCTAAAGATAATCCAACATAACCAACTCCTGCAACAGCTATTTTCATAAGTTACCTCTTTCTATTATTTTAAATTCCCATTAAATATTACCTCATTTTTATCAGAATAACATGATTCAATTATTTCTGTTTTTTCCCAATTATAATTTCTTATAATCTTCTCAAAATCTTTTACTTTATATTCTGGCATAGTAATAAGTGGTTTGGTAGTGTTTAAAAAAGTAAAAGACTTTAATAATAAATGTGTTCCTATTCCAATATTTCTGTACTCTTTCTCAACATAGATTGTGCATATTTTCTTTTCATCTTTTGAATTTTTTAAGAAAATAATTCCAATAGGGGTTTCATTGTCCAAGCAAAATATAATTTCTCGAACTTTTCCATCTAACTCTTTACAAAACTTTTCATGAAACCAATGATAATGATTAGGATAGTCGAGTTCTAATTTTTTTGTTACATTATATAGTTTTTCTAATAATTGTTGACCTTTTAAATCATCTCTTATTTTTGAATATTCATAGTATTTTAACATTTTTTCACCTAAATTCTTAATTTAATTATATTATAAAAAAAAGAATTTGAAATCTTCCAAATTCTTTATAGCATATAAAATAATTTTATATATTAAATTTTAATATTTAAAGTTTTTCTTTGTTAATATTTTAGGATTATCTGCAACATAAGCATTTAAAGGTTCACAGCCAGCGCAATGACTTTTTCCATTCTCCTTTAACCACTTTGCCATTATATCAGCTTTTTTATATTTATCATTTTCACTAGAATAATCTGTTTCAATTTGGTTAATTCTGTGAGCCGCACAATTGCATGGAACTACCAAATCTTTATCAGGAATATAAAATCTTACATAATCAACTAAATTACATTTATTTATTGGATTTATTCTAAATTGATTATTAAATGTTTTACTTATTTCTTCATCAGTTTCTCCAGCCCATGCTTTAGAATACCCCAACAAGTCAACAGAACTATGTTTATCTACATTATTTAAAAATTCATTATATTTTTCTTTGTAAAATTCTATATCTCTAGGATTCCATAAGGTATCTGGACTATCTGTTGGTCTAATTGGAATTATAGACCACGAATTAAAATGTAATTCATCTAACATATTGTATAAATCTACCATATCTGCAATATTATATGGACTAACAACAGTATTAGCTCTTAACATAATATTTGGATTTAGTTCACGCATTATCTTAATACCTTGTTTTATTCTATCAAGTCCATTTTTTAAGTCTCTTAATTTATCATGTATTTCTGACTTACTTCCATCTATACTAATTATTACTTGATCTAATCCTGCTTCAACTAATTTTTGACCAAAATTAGGTAACAAGTATCCATTTGTTATAATTGATGTTTGATAACCTGCATCATGACTTTTTTTTATGTAATTAATAATATTTTTATGCAACAAAGGCTCACCACCAGTAAATCTAATAAGATTATATGTTCCTTTGTTATTCATATATTGAATAAGTGAATCAAATTGTTTGTCCGTAATATTATATAAACCATGCTGATGTGCAAAATAACACATAAAGCAACCAGCATTACAATTTTCTGACAATCTAACAAACATAACGGTTGGATTCATTTTTATCTAGTTCTCCCTTTTGTTAATGATAATTGTTTTTCTTTTGTTTCACGATAATCATCATAATTTCCTAAATATTCTTTAATTTCTTTATCTCCTATATATAGAATTTTCTCTGCTATTTCATTAATAAAATATCTATCGTGTGATATAAACAAAATAGTGCCAGGATACTCTTTTAATGCTTCTTCTAAAACTTCTTGTGTTGTGATATCAATATGATTAGTAGGCTCATCCATAATTAACAAATTAACATTTTTCTGCATTAATTCAAATAATTTTAAACGAACTTTTTCTCCACCTGATAGAGTTCCAACACGTTTAAATACGTTTTCTCCATTAAACATAAATTTTGCAAGTGATGCTCTTAAATGAGTTTCACTACCATAATAACTCTTTCTAGCGACATCTAAAATAGTTGCATTATCATCTTCGAATGTTATTGTTTGAGGAATATACCCTATTGAAACATTACTACCAATTCTAACATGGCTATCATCTTGTTCATTTTCATATAAATTCATTATGTACTTAATCAAAGTTGATTTTCCACTACCATTTTTTCCCATTAAACAAGTTCTATCTTTAAATGCAACATCAAATGATACTTGATCTAATAAGTCTTTATCAGCAATAATCAAATCAAAATCTCGTACCATTAAAACTTGTTTACCTGACCTGTCAGTCATTTGAAAATTAAGTGGTATTTCTTTTGCTGTTTCAGGTTTATCTAAAAGTTCAATTTTATCTAATCTCTTTTGAATGCTTGCGGCTCTTTTAAAAAATGATTCCCCACCAGGATAAGCTAATTTACCAAATTCTTGTAATTGTTTTATTTTTCTTTTCATAGCTTCAATCATTTTTTGTTGATCTTTATATTGCTCAAATTCTGCTAAAGTTCTTCTCTCATTTTCTTCTAAATAATATGAATAATTTCCAAAGAAAATTTCTGATTTTCCTCTTTCAATTAATACAATTTTTGAAACTACTTTATCAAGAAAATATCTGTCATGTGAGCACAATATAATTGTACCAGTATAACTTTTTAAATAAGACTCTAACCATTCTAAAGTGTCAATATCTAAATTGTTAGTAGGCTCATCTAGCAACAAAATATCTGGATTAGATAACATTATAGATGCTAAATTTACTATTGTTTTTTCTCCACCTGATAATGTATTGAATTTCCTATTTAACATATTTTCATCAATTCTAAATTTATTACACAATTCACTTATTTTAGAGTCAATGGTATAACCATCTAAATCCATAAATCTATTTTGTAATTTTCCATAACGATCTAATATTATTTCTAATTCATTCGGATCTGCAACTGCCATTTGTTTTTCTAACTCTTTCATGTGAGCTTCAATTTCAAAAACATCTTTGAAATCTCTAGTCAAGATATCCCTCACAGTACACTCATCATCTACTACTGGTGGCATTTGTGATAGTAAACGTACATTAGCACCTCTTCTAATACTAATACTACCACTATCAAGCCCTTCTTCTTTAGTAATTAGTTTAAATAAAGTTGTTTTACCACAACCATTAGGTCCTATTAAACCAATTTTTTCTCCTGATGTTACATCTAAAGCAAAGCCATCTAATACATTTTTAAAACCATAATTCTTTTTAGCATTAGCTATTGAAATATCCATCATTTTACTTCAACTCCTTATCTACATTATTAAACATTGCTCTTAAATCATCTATACTATATTTTAAGAAATAATCGTTTAATTCTTCGTCGCTACGTTCTGTTAATACAGTATCATTATCAATGGTCGATATAACACTATTTAATGGATACCCCCCCATTTCAACAGTATCTAATTTTTTTCTAACAATGTATGGTATCTTATTATAGCACAAAAACTCTTTTTTATCATTAGAAATAAGAAAATAAGCTCTAGTTATATAAATAGTACTACCAATTTTTATTTTATCGCCAACTACTATATCATATAAGTGATCTTTTACTGTTACATATTCTTTACCATCTATTATAATTCCATCATCAATTCCTAGAATATAATCGAAATCTTCTTTTATTTGTTCTTCAGCATTTTCTGCTTTAGATTTTGCTCTTTCAATATTAGTACCAATCTCATCTTTATCAACAAAATAATCATAATTATTTAAATTTTTAATCAAAATATTATTTCCTAATATTGAATAAAGCATTCTTGAAATTATTTCAAATTTAGAATTATTTTTTGTTGCTATTAAAATTTTCATAATTGATATCCCCTAAACTAATTATACGAAAGTTCAATTAATTCCATCCATTTCATATAAATCTCGTTATAATCCTCTATATTATAACCTCTTAAAAACTCTTCCCATTCTTCTTCTAAATGATTAATTTTTAAACTTTTCTTTAAAATGTAAATGTCAAAATATTTTGTTGATATAGATACATTACCTAAATCAATATAATAATACTTTCCGTTATTAACTAAAATATTTGTTAAACTAAAATCGCCATGAATTAAAGCATCATTATTAGGTTTATTCTCTTTTAGAAAATTAATCAAATCATTTTTAGAAAAGTCTTTAAAATACTCTCCTCTTAATTGATATACTATATCAATTTTTTCCATAACATTCTTTAATAAATTGTTTACAGAAAACTTTTGGAATCGACATTTTTCATTATAATGCTCATGAATTTTCTTTAGCTCTTGCCCGAGTTTATATCCAAATTCTTTTGATTTATATAATGGTTCTCCATCAATATATTCTCTAAGTAAATACTCTTTATTTTCATACAAGTTATAATAATAGACATTGGCAACACTCATTTTTTCCTTCAAATATTTTAATACATCATATTCTTCTTTTAAAGTATCATTTCCCTTAATATTTTGAACTTTTAGAATAGCGTCTTGATTTTCTCTTGTCTTTACACGATAAACTAAACAACCAGAAAGTCCTAATTTTTCTTGTTGCAATGTTTCTATTTTAATTAAGTTTAATAACTTTTTATCATCAATAATTATTTTATTTGTGGTTTTTTTAATTCTACAAACTAAATATTCACTATTATCATAATTTTCATTAATGTATTTAATAAAATTTTCTTTATCTTCATATATACCAAAATTTTCTAAATTTATAATATTAAGTACATCATCTAAACTACTATACCTTTTTACTGATGTAATTTGAATTTCTAATTCTTCATCTGTATTTTCATTAATTAATTTGCACATTTCTAAATATTCTAAATTTAAACTATTATCAAATATTTTATAAGTTTGTCTATCATTTTTTATATTCTCAAATTCTTTACCATTGCATTTCATCTTTTTAATCATTTTCAGTTAACACTCCTTTCAAACACTTAATAAACTCTTTTATAACGAAATTATTATTCTTATTTTGCATAGCAACATTAACTGAATATATATCAGCAGTTGTTTTTGATGAAATAATACATAAATTACCTTTTTCTATTTCATCTCTCACTATTTCCTCATTAATATAGCCAACACCAACTCCCGCTTTTAATAGTTCCTTTGATACTGGAGCAGAATTGCTAATCACTTTTACTACAAATTTAATAGTTTTATCTTCAATTCCTAATTCTTTGCCTAAATTAGTGCTACTATCAGGAACTATTATAGGTATAATTGTCTCGCTTGAATTTTTTTCATTCAATATTTTTTTATATTTTGGTATTCCTACGCATACTATATTATTGTTTTTTATTTTCTTTATATCTATGCCACATAAATTTATATTTTTTGAGGAATTAAAAATTACAACATCCAATTTTTTTGTCTGTAACTCTTTAAACATAATATCTTCATTTTTACATCTTATTACTACTTTCACATTAGGAAATTTAGTTTGAAATTTTTTTAATGATTTCGAAAAAGATAAAAGTGGTAAATTAAGTGAAACACCTACATTTATTTCAGTTATCTCTTTTTTATTTAACTCTTGTATAATATTAATACCTGATGAAATATTATCATTAGCTGTACTTACATATTCATATAAAATTGCACCTGCTTTAGTTAAACGAACGCCAAAATTTCCTCTTTCAAAAAGTTTAGTATTTAATAAATCTTCAAGTTTACTAATACTATATGAAACTGCAGGCTGTTTTACTCTCAATATTTGAGATGCTTTCGAAAAAGAATCTACTTCAGCACAAACTTTAAATATAAACAACAACCCATAATCTAAATTAGTAAAATTCATAAGAAACCACCACCATTAGGTTTATTATAGCATAAATATCTTTAATTCAACATTCAATATAACTACGAATAGCATTTTTAATACTATCTATTTGTCCTAAAAAACCATTTGTGGTATCAATAGTAAATGCTTTACCATTTACTATTGAATTAATAGATTTAACAAGTTCTGATTGCTTATATTTTTTATCAATAAAAACTATGGTTTCAATACCTAAAGCACTTGCCCAACCTAACTCGACAGAAACTCCCATAGAATCTTCAGGAAACGCAATCACTAAGTCTGTATTTTGAATTTCATTAAAATCTGCTGTTGTGCAATCAGATCCATACATTTTCTTTTTACCATATTCTTCTCGATCTAATGCTAAAAATGTTATTGTGCTAATACCCTGACAGAATTCGTAAATGTTTTTGATAAAAATTTCAAAATCATTACATATACCATCATCAGTTAAATATTTTGATATTGGGCAAGCAATAAAAATTTTTTTATATTTCATTTGTTTCTCCTTTAATTAAATTTGCTAGTATCTTTCTAATATCTTCTACACCGTTTCCTTCTATTTTGAAATTGCTATTTTCCTTTTTATTGTATTTTTGTTTTAAAAGAAGATTAAAACGATTTATAAATTTATTTTCAAAATTAGAATCAACTAATTCAGTTATAAATTCATATATTTTATCTACAACGTACGTTTCTCCTTTTGGTAAAATACTCTGTAAATAGTCTAAATTAAGTTTTTGAGTACCCCAATTAATTACTTTATATTTATCCAATATTTTTTTAGCATATTCTATGTTGTAAAATTGGCTTAAATTCTGTGGTGGTAAAATAATAGTTGGTTTATGCAATGATTCAGTTTCATATATTGTAGTTAATCCTGGAGATGTTAAAAATAATTTTGCATTATTTATTGATGAAATAAAATCTCTTTGCCTTAATGTTTCTACTTTAATATTTCTACTATCTACGTTTTCATTTTTTAATTCATTTAATATACTTATTTTAGCATTAGTACCACAAGTAATAATTATTTTTTCGGATTTAAAAATCTTTAAAAGTGGTATAATTACTGTCTTGATGTAAGACTCTCCATTTCCTATTGGAGAATGTAATCCACCAACATTAATATGAATATAATCCTCTTTATATGGTCTATATTTTTTTTCAAGTTTACTTTGAATTGGATTAATCCATTTTAATTTTTTTACTTGAGCTAATACTTTTTTAGAAGCCTCTGTTAAATTACAACACTTTTGCGCACAATATACAGTTGCATCTAGTGGTAATAGTCCTTCATCAATATCAGCTTGAGTCCACATAAATGGTAAACTATCAACAAATATAACTTTTACATTTAAATTCATTAAAATAGTAGCTAACTCAACGTCTAAAACAACAATAGCATAATTTATCGTGTGTTTTTTTATAAACTCAGCAATTTTCTCTTTATCTTTTGAAAATAACTTATCTTTAAACATTCCATCTTTAAATATATTCACATCAAATTCATTTCCACAAGCAAAAAAGTTATATTCATCAGATAAGCCTGTAACGATAGAAGAAACCTTACCTACTGGTCCTAATCCAAAATTATTTGTTCCAATAATTATATTCTTTTTCATTTGAATAACCTCCCATCAATATTCCTAGAAATTTCAATTAATTCATCTAACTCTTTTTTTGTTTTTCCAAAATGAATATATGGATAAATTATTTGTTCAGCATTAAAATTGCAAAAATAATTATCTATTGACTGCATAACTGATCCCTCAAAATCAAAATATTTAAGTCCTTTTTTCTCAAATGCCCATTTAGAAATGGAATATATTATATAAGGACCACTACCTCGTGGTACTTTATCTATTTGCCATGCATGCAAGCCATACACCCATTCATTATCAAAAGTAACCATGTTTCCAATAATAGGTTTTCCTTCATAATAGCCAGTAAAAATTATTGCTTTATGATGTTTTAATAAATTTAAAGCATTTTTTTTACGACATTCTTGTTCTTCTTTAGTCCCATGAATTGCTATATCAAAATCAAACTTTGATGGATCATAATCTATAGTAATTTTTAACTTTTTAGATGCACTTTTTATATTATTCCTTAATTTACTATCTAACTCATCTAAATTCATAACATTTCTCAAAACATGAGTATGCCTACTTTCCATAAAGGCTCCCATTCCTTGTATTGCTGATATTTCTGTAAATGATGGGTGTAATGGCATATACATATAATCATAATTAGAAAAAATATAATTAAATATCAAATATATTGCTTCTTTTCGCTTCTTATTAGGACATTTTTTTACAAAAAAAGGAGACAAATATGCAAAATATCTATATTTACGTTCAGCCCATTTTTTACCATCCTTATAATAAAAAGGTACAACATAATAGGCTAATGGTTTATTATCTAATAATATTTTTATTATTTCTTTATTCTCATAAATTCTAATTAAAATAGGATCGATCCAAACAGGTATATCACTCACGCTTTTTAATTCTTCTTCATATTCTTTTGAAGAAATAATTTTCAAATCTAATCCATTAAATTGCATTATTATCACTACCAAACTTTATTTCATTTAAGAAATCAATTATTTTATTACAGTCTTCTTTCATTAATATAGGTGGAATAGATATTACTGCTAATCTATCAACTAATTCTTTTGATTTACCACATGAATTATTTTTTAAGTCAACATCCGTTAATTTATTTCTTTTAAATAATTCATTTTCAAAATATAAACCACTCCACATTCTTCTAACCTCAATATTTTGCTTATCACCTATTTCTTTAATTTTATTAAACTCCTCTTTAGAATTTAATAATAATAAGATATTCATTCCTGTATCTCCAGTCGGATCAACACTATTTATTAAATTATTTAATTTAACTTTTCTTAGTATATAACTACGTGATTTTTGTTGTTTTAAAATAATATCATCTACTTTTTTTAATTGCTCACATAATATTGCTGCCATAATATTATTCATTCTATAATTTTGTCCAAATAAAGCATCATTTCCATTCCAATTTGGAAACAAATCACGTTCTGCCCCCATATCTGTATAATTTCTCATTTTTTTATATATTGTCTTATTATAAGTTACAACAGCTCCACCTTCACCACAAGAAATTTGTTTAAATTGTTGAAAACTATACACTCCTACATCTCCAATAGTCCCAGCATTTTCTTCATTAATTTTCGCTCCAAATGCTTGACAACTATCTTCTATTAATTTCACATTATATTTTTCTAAAAGTCTTTTTACTTTAGATAAATCGAAACAACGACCTTGTAATTGAACAACAATAACCGCTTTACAGCCTTTTTTTAATTCTTCTTCCAAATCTTGCAAATCAAATCCATTCTGTAAATCTATATTTAATGGAATTGGAATAGCAGCTAAACATTTAACTGCTAATGCAGTCGCCAAAAATGTATATGAACTAACTAAAACTCTATCTCCTGCTTTAACCCCACATCCTACCAAAGCAGTTATTAAACCTGATGTACCATTAGCAACTCCCAAAGCATACTTACAATTTACCTTTTTCTTTAGCATTTCTTCAAACTTATCTGTTGTAGAAAATTTATCACTTGCATATCTAAATATCTTCTCATTTTTTAAAACATTTAATACAGCATTTTCTTCTTTACTATCAAAACATAAACTACCATATTCATTTGGATTTATATAACTCATTTTATCTACTCCTTACTAATTTTTTTACTTTTTCTACATCATTTTGTTTCGTTCTAATTAAGGCATAAATTGGCTTTTCTCCAAACTCAATAATTTTAGGATTATAACTTTTTACCATATCAAGTTCCCAAACCTCTTTCTCATTCTGCCATTGAAATAATATTCCATTATCTTGCATTATTTTTTCAAATTCACTTACATAATTAGGATTAGTTATTATTACTGGAAATTTATGCCAAGATGATAACTGTGAATTTTTATCTTTATAAATAATATATTTTTCATTATTATCAAAATACTCTGTTAATAATCTAGCAATTGCCCTTTGCTTATCTACTATATTATCAGCAGTAGTTACCAATTGTTTTTCATTAATATTATCACAATCATACAAAACATAAGGCAATAAAAATCTTGAACTATTTCTACTCTCCTTATCATGAAAATCAAAATATTGTCTAATATCTTTATCAGAAAAAATTGCTCCTGCTTGACCATACGATAATGCTTTAGATAGTCCAAAAGATGTAACAACATAATCACTATATTTTCCTATTCCTAATTCGCTTTCTTGTATATTCCATGCTTGAGCAATATCTTCTATGATTACAAGTTCAGGGAATTCCTCTTTTATTGCTTTAATATCTTGCACAATGCCATATTGATGTGTAGCTATTAAACATTTTATTTTATTTTCATTAAGTACTTTTCTAATTTCATCTAATGAAATATTATAAAACTCTTTTGGAATAACAAAAATTGGATTTGCTCCGACATTCATTATTGCCTCAAACAAAGAATAACAACAATAACCATTTATTAATATATTATCTCCAGACTTTATATTTTCGACTTTTAATACCGAAAGTAATGCTATTGTACCTGAATTAACAATTATTCCGTTTTTAATTCCTAAATGTTCTGCTAAAATACTTGCCTTTTCTTCATTTTTTGTCATCTTATTTTTTTAACACCTTTCCATTTCTACGTAATGTTTTAATTAAAGAACAAGAACTCTTGCATAAATTATTATTCTTTCCATAACCTATTTGATTTCCATAATCATCATGATCTTCATGAAAATCACTACCTAAAGTCCATTCTAAATTAAATTTATCACACATCATTTCTTGTAAAATCATTCCGCTTGAAGTATCACCTGAATGATATTTTTCTAAACCTACAAGTCCATTTTCCTTTAATAGTTTAAGCAAAGCAATTTCCTCGTTTACATTTAATCTATATTGATAAGGATGGGCTAATACAGAATACCCATTAGCATTTCTTATTATTTGTAAAGATTCCAATGCTTCAAATTCATAATTTGGATAAATTGGACGATTACTATCTAAATATTTCTTCACATCATTTAATTGGTCATTTGATAATCTTTCATTATTTAAGTATTTTTCTATTAAACGAGACAATCTTATATATTTATCACATTGAACCTTCTCTAGGAGTTCATTACTTAAATAAGGAAATTCATGCATTAATTTAACTAAATATTCTTTATTGACATGTGTTCTCAAATTCCTCTTTCCTAACAATTTGTTTTGTAATTCTTCGTTTTCTTCATCATAACCATATCCTAAAATATGTAATCTGATAATCCTATTGTTTAATTTTATAAATGAAGATAATTCAACTCCATTAACATATTCAGTTTCTTTTATATCAGAGTTATTTTTCAATTCTAATGACGACCTTATATCATCATGATCTGTTATTGATATTAATCCGACACCATTTGCTCTACTCAATTCAACTAACTGCTTTATATCAAACTGTCCATCAGAAAACTTAGAATGAATATGTAAATCTATTAAGCTAGGCATTGTACCACCTCATTTTCAATTATAATCTTAATAGATAATTTAATAAATATCCTAAATTTTTATATACTATAAATAATATTTATATTAAATAATTCAACAATATTTTACAATTTTAAATACTAAAAAAATGATAAAATGTAACTTTATCACTTTTTTAAAATATTTCTATTGCTTTTTCGTCTGAACAATTTAAAACCTCTTCTAACGGTACATAGTATATGTAAACCATCCAAAGCATTCGGTATTAATATTTTTATATGTTTATCATTATTAAAATGATTATCAACATATTTAATTATATGTTTGGTATATTGTTGGTAATCTTCTCCAAAGCAACTACCATATCCTTTTTTTCCCATAATCTAATTCCTTTCAAAATTAGATATAATAGACCCCTAAATTTGTATGTTATCATCGTAAGGCAACCTATCAAAAAAGTTGCAATTTTTTTGCTTTTTTTGCAATTTTCATAAATTTTTAGTTTTTTTCTAAATAAGGTTAAATTATCAAATTCGGTTTTTTCCCTTATTATAAGGGCTAAAAAGTGTCTGTAGTTATAGGATACCACGAAGTATAACCCCAGT
>CAVDHX010000063.1:0-2869 GCA_963609095.1 Sphaerochaetaceae bacterium
AGGAATCATCTCCTCATATATAACATACGACATAAATTATTAATTTCCTTTTTTAATTTTAAAAAAATTAAAATTGTTTGTCCTTTTAATTAACTTTATTTTAAATTATCGTTGTATTAAAAATTTAATAATTTGTGAAATTTTTTATATAAATTTTACATCAAAAAAGGAATTACAAAACCGTAATTTCCTATTTTTGAAACTTTACTGAAATTGTTTTTTGACTATCAAATTCTTCTTGAACTGATCTCATAATTTTATTAGCCAAAGCTTTATCATGTTTATTACTATCAATAACAACACTAATAGTATCATCAATACTAACAAAAGCTTTCAAATTAAAATTGTTTTTTATTTTAGTCTCTAAAGACTCTTCAGTACCTTTATTTTTATTTAACTGTTGCATTTGTTCAAAAGCCACATTTTTTTCTTCGGTTGTTGATTTTGAATTAGTAATTATCTTCTTTAATTCAGTAATCTTATCAAGCATTTTTTCTTCAGCCTCAACCCTTAAAGCAACAAGCTGTGCACTTTCATCACTAGAAGCAACAACTGTTTGTGTTTTTTTGTTTCCATTATTAGTTGCCATCAAAAGTTCACTTGGCATCGTTATATAATAAATACTTAAGACTAAAATCAAACTAAATAAAGTTAAAAACCATAAACTTCTTTTATTAATCATAACTATCCCTCCTAGTACATTCTAATTAATTATATTAGGAGATGTTTTTTTTATGATTATTTTTTAACAATTTTTACTTTATCATCACTACCATTTGTAGCTTTATATTTATTATTTTCAATAGTAAGTGTTATCTGTCCATTATTATTTACAATACTTCCTTTAGCATTTTCTACTTTACCAGTAAAATCTAACTCTAAATCTTCATTATTATCACATTTTAAACAAACCAAAGTATTATCTGAAAATTGATATGTTACAGCTCCACTTCTAGCATTTTCATTATAATCCATATCAACCATATTCTTCATCTCTTCCACACTTCTTTTAAAAGAATCTCTTTTAGAGTTTTCTATTGTATTAGAAACAATAGGCACTGTTATTAATGCGATTACAGATAAAATAACAATAACTGCAAGTAATTCAATTAGTGTAAAACCTTGTTTCATATAATCCTCCTACACTAATTATAATATATATTTATCTAAAAGCAAATATTTTTTAATTTATCGCTTTACCATTTACATATAATTTATATCCATTAAAATCTATATTACTATAACTTTCATCTTCATCAGTTAAACTAGATACATAACTATCAGAGGTCAATTTAATTTTAGATGTTTTATCAAGTGATAATTTAATACTTTTAGCACTATTAGAACTATTTATAGCACCTTCATAGTATGAATTAGTTTTTAAATTCATAATTAAACTAGATATTTCATCTACTTCAATATTTCCTTTAACACTTTGTTTAGTCATGTTTAAAGTAACATCACCACCATTAGATCCACTATTTCCCCATGAATCTTTTTGAATTCTTAAAAAATTACCAGATTTATCATTATTAACAATTTTATTGTTTTCTAAATTTATCTCAGCAGATGTATTAGTAACATAAAAACTATCACCTTTATTTGTTGTAATTGTACTATTTTTAGATGTAAATGTAGCAGTTCCCTCTGATGCATCACCACTCATAGACTGATAAATAAAAATATTTTTATAAGTTGTTGATTTACCATTTAATTTACTATTAGTATCCGTAAGCGTACAATTGTTTAAAGTAACCGTATTTTTTCCTTCAATAACAGCACCTTCAGATACATTAGAAATTAATTTAGCATTTTTAACTGATATATTAGCGGTTGAATAAATAGCTGGAGACCCTTTACCATTTGTTGTATACGTTCCTTTATTTACAGTAACTTCTCCACCACCTCTATCTGTTCTTATAGCAGCAGATGATGTTCCACTTGTTGTAATAGTTAAATTAGTTGCATTAGTTTTACCACCACCAGTTGTCATAATACCACCTGCATTATCACCAGTTGTTGTTATCTTCGAATCGGATATATTTACTGTAGTTCCATCTGATGAGGAATTATTTGTAGTAGCAGAACCGCCATAACTAAATACACCATTAGCTCCATCGGCTTTGGCTGTTACTGTTATATTTTTTAAAGTTAAATTAGCTTTATTTTTAGCTAAAATAGCTGAATTATTACCATAAAAATTACTATTATCACCACTATTAGAATTTCCTGTTTTATTTACCTTTATATTTGAAATAGTAGATTTACTACCATCTACTATTATTGCATTTTCATCAGATTTACTTGATGAATACGTTCCACTTGTTACTGTAGTATCAGTTGTTATTTCTTTAGAAGCTGTATATGTAACACTACTACTTTTAGTTTCTGTTTTTATATTTAAACATACGAATGTAATTACCACTGTTAATATAATTACTGATAAAATTTCAATTATTATTTTATCTTTATTACTAAATGTTTCTTTAAATGTTTTTTTATTAAAATGAGAAAGTAATAAATACATAAATGCACTAGATATTATAAAACCTTCTACACCGTATATAACGTAATAAATAATTTGTGAATCATTTGAATTACTTTGTTCAAAATTACTACTTGGCATTTGTTGACCGTTTGATCCCTGATTCCCACCAGGCATTTGCTGACTATTTGATCCTTGATTTCCACCTGGCATTTGTGGCACATTTGACCCCTGATTTCCACCTGGCATTTGCTGGCTATTTGATTCATTAGAACTTGAATCATTAGATGAACTAGAATCATTTGATTCACTTGAACTACTAGATGAATTAGAATCATTTGATTCACTTGAACTACTAGATGAATTAGAATCATTTGAACTATT
>CAVDHX010000064.1:0-48787 GCA_963609095.1 Sphaerochaetaceae bacterium
TAATGGAATGAAGTCTAATTTAATTTCAACTAGATTTGATGAGGAGTTGATATAGGGTGGATAATATATTTGTACTTTTAATTTCTAGTTTTTTGATGGCTTATTTTTATGTTCATTGTTGGAATGATATTGGCTTAAATAATAATTTATATAAAAAGGTTATTTCTTTGATTTTAATAACTTCCATTTTTGTTTTTGCAAATTGTTTTTTGCTTCAGTTTAATAAAATAATCATAATATATTTATTGAATATAATGGTTAATTACTTTTTTGTAAGTAAAAATTTAAAACAAGCTTTTTTGTCTGTTGTTATACCTCAACTTATAATATGGTTTTCTGAATTTGTATTTGCTGCAATGATTTCTTCATTTTATACTGGTAATATTCAAAAATTAGTTTTGAGAAATGATGTTTTTATAATTATGCATTTATTTGTTTTAATTTTATCATTAATTATTAATAAATTTGGTTTAACTTTATTTTTATATAATCTTTTATTAGGTAAAAAAACAAAAAATAAGAACATGGATTCCTTGATTTATTCAATTATAATGATTATTGTGATGATTGTAGCTACAATGGAAACGTATATGAAATTACCTTTTAATGTTATTTTAATTATAAATATGATTATATCTGTAATATTTATTATTATTGTAATTAAATCAAGTAAGAATAAGAATGAATATAATAAAATTAACAGTAAATATCAAACTAGTATTTATAGTTTAAAAGAATATGAGATTATGATTGATAAGTTTAGTATGTTAACTCATGAAAATAAAAATGAATTTCAAACGATTAGAAATATGATAAAAACCGGAGAGTCTAAAGAAATCGTAGTTAAATATATTGATAGATTAATTGATAATAAAATCAAAGATAATGATAAAATTATGAAAAAAGCTTCTAAAATCCCAGAAGGTGGTTTGAAAGCTACAATTTATTCTAAATTATGTGCAATGGAAAAACTTAAAATCAAGTATAAGTTAAGAATTTCACGTGATGTTCATACAACTGATTTGATTGATTTGGATGAAAATTTAACTTTAAAGATATGTAAGATTCTTGGTGTATTTTTAGACAATGCGATTGATGCGGTTGAAAATTTAGATATGAAACAAATTTCGATAGAAATGTATGTATTTGATGAATGGTTATGTATTGATATTACTAATAATTTTAAAGGTATGATTGATTTAAATAAAATTAGTGATTTGAAGTATACTACAAAAGGTAGTGGGCATGGTTATGGTCTTCCTTTGGTAAAACAAATTTTAGATGAAGAGAAAAATGTTTTGGAAAATGAAAAAAGCATAAATGGTAATACATTTACGCAAACACTAAAAATAAAAATGTAGAAAATTTTAATTCTACATTTTATTTTATTAAACTTTTTGGGCATTCTGGTTCATCAAGCCACCAAGCAACACAAGCAGTGCTTGATGTGTTTGCAAATAATCCTCCAATTGAAGATAATAAAGTTGCTATAATACTCATTTGTTTCACCCCTTTCTTTTATCTATGTTTAAATTTTAATTTAAACCATTTTCAAGTTGATAATTTTTATAATTATCATATGTTTCACCACATATTTTATACATTGTTTTTGATGTGAAAACGCATTGTATAATTAGTGATAAAATAAATGTGTTAGATAAAAAATTATTATTAATTAATATTGATGCTATTACGAAAATTATTGAAATGATGGTTGATATAATTTTATAAATTTGTCTTCTTTTTTTATTAATAATAGGTTTTTTTCTAGTATCGGCTGGGCTATTTTTATATATTAGTATTATTCCTATAATTCCAAATATTATTTTAAAATTAATTGGTATTATAATTGTTTTACTTATGTATGTTGATAATAAAAATATAGTTGCGGATGATACTAGACATATCCAACTTTTTGATGCGTGCATTCCAAATGATGTGCTTCTCAAAATATTATATATAATTGTAAAAATTAGTAGTTCTTTGAATATATTCATATAAAGTGCTAGGGCAAATATTATAATTGATTTTGTGATAAGTAAATATAATCCTAGCAGTCCATATTTTATTTCTTCAAGTTTTTGATTGGAATATTTTGGATAATAATTCTTTATAATTTTTAAAGAGTTATTAATAAATACTTCTTTCATACACTACCTCTCTTTACTGAGTTTATGATACATTAAATTTTTGTCTTTTTTTTATGTATTGTTTTAATGGTATTTATTTGTGTATGAGTTTTGGAAAAGTATACTATTCATTATATTTTAGTTGCACTAAGACAGTATTTGTGTATTTTTAGACATATTTAACAAAGATTACATATAATTCGTGTAAAATCAAACTTGTCGATGTAGTAGTGTGCACGTTAAAACAATATATTGAACATTTATATTCGTAATCGGTTGTTTTATGTGGATTACTAGAAGGGAGATGTTGGCAAGATGAAGGGCAAAGTTAAATGGTTTAATAACGAAAAGGGCTTTGGCTTTATTGAATACAATGATAAAGAAGATATTTTCGTCCATTATTCAGCTATTTTGACACCTGGATATAAAACTTTAGTTGAGGGTCAATACGTTGAATTCGATTTAGTCAGAACCGATAAAGGTTTACAAGCAAAGAATGTTGTAGAAATTAAAACTGCTTTAGTGTAGTTTTTTTCTTATATCTATTTTTTGTTAAGTATGATATAATTAAGGTGGAAGGTGATAGAATGGAATATGTAATTCGTGGAAAAAAAGTTAAGGTAACTAATGATTTAAAAAGTTATACTGAAGAGAAGCTTTCTAAGCTTGATAAGTATTTTAATGAGGATGAAAACTTTACTTGTAACGTTATGATTAGACTTAATGATCCTATTTATAAGGTTGAAGTAACTATACCTGTTAAAAAAGTTATTTTAAGAGCAGAAGAAAGTCATAAAGATCCTTTCGCAGCGATTGATTTAATCATTGATAAATTGGAAAGACAAATTCGTAAGAATAAAACTAGAATGAGCAAAAGAGTTATTAAGGATAAATTTTTATCTTTTGCTGACTTTAAGGTTGAAAAGGTAGAAAATGATAAGAGCAAAATTGTTAAACGTAAATATGTTGAACTTAAACCTATGAGTGAAGATGAGGCTATTTTACAGATGAATTTAATTGATCATGATTTCTTTGTTTTCAGAGATGCTAAAACTGGTGATATTGAAGTTTTATATAGACGTGAAGATGAAAATTATGGTTTAATAAAAGAAAAATAAAGGTTATTTTATTAATTTCAAGGTAAAAACTTAACTTTTTACCTTGTTTTTTTTTATTATGCTATGAATTTTCTAGGTTTTTTGGTAAAATGTTATATAGACGAAAGGATGGACAATATGAAATTTTTTAAAAAAATATTTGATCATGAGTATAAAGAATTAGAGCGTTTTAAGAAAATTGCTGATGAAATAGAAGCTTTAAATGATGATATGCAAAAGTTATCTGATAAGAAGTTAAAAGCTAAAACTGAAGAGTTTAAGGAAAGATTGAAAAATGGTGAGACTTTAGAGGATATTAAGGTTGAAGCTTTTGCTGTTGCAAGGGAAGCTGCGTATCGTGTTATTGGCGAAAGACCATATTATGTACAGTTATTAGGTGGTCTTGCTATTCATTATGGTAATATTGCTGAGATGAAGACTGGTGAAGGTAAAACTTTGACTTCTATTTTACCTGCTTATTTAAATGCATTAGAGGGCAAAGGAGTACATATTATTACTGTTAATGAGTATTTAGCTGGCCGTGATGCTAATTGGATGGGTAAGATTTATGAATTTTTAGGTTTAACTGTTGGTATTAATTATCGTGAATATACACCAGAAGAGAAGAGAAAAGTATATAATTGTGATATTATGTATTCTACAAATAATGAGATTGGATTTGATTATTTAAGGGATAATATGGTTGTTAAAACGGAAGATAGAGTACAAAGACCTTTGAATTTTGTTATTATTGATGAGGTTGACTCTGTTTTGATTGATGAGGCTAGAACTCCTTTGATTATTTCTGGTGGTAGAATGCAATCTGCTAATTTGTATGTTCAAGCTGATAAGTTTGTTAAGACTTTGAAGGAAGATAATGGATACATATATGATGAGAAAACTAAGGCAACTTCTTTAGATGCTGAGGGTATTAAAAAAGCAGAAAAACATTTTAATATTAAGAATTTATATGATATTGAGCATGCTACTTTAGTTCATTTTATTAATCAAGCTTTACATGCTAATTATAGTATGAAGAAGGATTTTGATTATGTTATTCAAGACGGTAAGATTGTTATTGTTGATCAATTTACTGGTCGTTTGATGCCTGGAAGAAATTTTTCTGAAGGTTTGCATCAAGCTATTGAAGCTAAGGAAGGTGTTCAAATTAATGAGGAAACTAAGACTTTAGCTACTATTACATTCCAAAATTTATTTAGAATGTATAAAAAATTAGCTGGTATGACTGGTACTGCTAAAACAGAGGAAGAGGAATTTAGAGATATTTATAATATGTATGTTATTCAAATTCCTACTAATAAGCCTGTTGTTCGTCAAGATTATAGTGATTTGATTTTTGCAACTGCTGAAGGTAAATATAGAGCTATAGTTAATGAAATTAAGGAAAGACATGCTAAAGGACAACCTGTCTTGGTTGGTACTGTAGCTGTTGAAAATAGTGAGAAATTAAGTAACATGCTTAAGAAAGAGAAAATTCCTCATGAAGTTTTGAATGCTAAGAATAATGCTAGGGAAGCTGAGATTATTGCTAAAGCTGGTGAAAAAGGTGCTGTAACTATTGCTACTAATATGGCTGGTCGTGGTACTGATATTAAATTAGGTGCTGGTGTTAGAGAACTTGGTGGTTTGTGTGTTTTAGGTAGTGAAAGACATGAATCTAGACGTATTGATAATCAGTTAAGAGGACGTTCTGGTCGTCAAGGTGATCCTGGTATGACTCAATTTTGTGTTTCTTTTGAAGATGATTTGATGGTTAGATTTGGTACTGATAGTGCTAAGGCATTACTTCAAAAGGTTGGATTTGATGGTGAACTTTCTATTAGAAGTAAAGCATTATCTCGTTCTATTGAATCTGCTCAAAAGCGTGTTGAGGGTAATAATTTTGATATGCGTAAGCATTTATTAGAGTATGATGATGTTATTAATAATCAAAGAATGATTATATATGGAAGACGTAATCAAATTTTAGATAGTGATTCAATTCATAGTATTACTTTAAATCATTTTAAAAATCATATTTCTAATATTGTTAATAGTCATTTGATTGATAGTAATGTTTTAACTGGTTTGGATGTTAGTGAAATTTTAGAAGGTGTAAATGAAAATTTACTTAAGGATGATTTAACTATAGATGAGTTAGAAAAACTTTCTCCAGATGATTTAATTGAAACAATTTATGAACATGTTGCCGAGGAGTATGAAACTAAGATTGCTGAGTTTCCAGATGAACTTAAAAATGAGTTTGAGAAGGCTATTTCTTTAAGGGTAATTGATAATCATTGGATGGATCATATTAATGCGATGAGTTTACTTAGAGAAGGTATTTATTTGAGACAATATGCTCAGGAAAATCCACTTCAAGCTTATACTGCTGAAGGATATGAAATGTTTGATAATTTACTTGCTGTTATTGATCAGGATATTAGTAGATATTTATTAAATGCTGAAATTAGACAAAATGTTGAAAGAGAGCAAGTAATTCAAGGTACTCCTAATGAAGATAAGGGTAAGGTTAAAAAACAGACGCCTAAAAGAGTTAAAAAAGTAGGTCGTAATGAAATGTGCCCATGTGGAAGTGGCAAAAAGTACAAAAACTGTTGTGGTAAATAACCTCGCAAACCCTTATAAAATAAGGAATTGATAGAAATAGAAAAAATGATAAATTTGTCCACAGATGACAATTTGTCCACGATTTGTCCACATAGCATAAATAATGTGGACAGAATCGAGGAAAACCCATAAAAATCAATGAAAAATCTACGTGGACAATTATTGTGGACATAGTTATATAAAATGTCAGCATTCGAAATGCTGGCATTTTTCTGTTCATTAAGTTTTATAATGAAGGAGAGATAACTATGGTAAGCGTAAGAAAACGTGGAAAGGTATATGAATACCGATTTGAAATTGCAACAGTTGAGGAACAAGAAAATGGGTAATAAAGTCAGGGTATCCAACAAAAGCAGAGGCTTTTAAAGAAGGAGCAAAAGCCTATAACGATTTTTACTACAATATCCTATATAAACATTATTAAAAATCACGTAAAACCAAGAGTAGGATTTTATAAATTATGGAATTAGATACACGCCTTTTACGGGGTTTTATCAATAAGATATATGTTGAGTATGGCTTTTCAAAAAACTATATGGCGAGTATTTTAAAAGTGGTTAAAGGTTCATTAAAATATGCGTGTTGCACATTAAATTATATTAACACTAATCCTGCTGAACACGTCCACGCACCAGGAATAGATAAAATTGGAAAAGACCATGCACATATATTTACAAAAGAAGAAATAGAGAGAATATTAGATAGATTTAAAGGCACACATTCAATATATTATGCTTTTTTTACTGCTTATTATATTGAAATGAGAACTGGTGAAGTATTTGCTTTAACTTGGGATGATATTAATTTAGAAAATAGAACAATAAAAATTAATAAGACAGTTTATGTAAAAGATAAAGAAAAAAACGGCAGATGGTATTTAGGTACTGTTAAAACAATATGCAGTCATAGGGGAGTTTATATTTGTGATACTTTATATTCATTTTTATTTAAATATAAAGAATTACAAAACAATTATAAAAAACCTTGTTTCTATTTTGTCCAAGAAATGGGGTTCATATCAAAATTATAAACACTATATTTTAGAAGAAGTTAAAAATAAGTATGGTGAGTTAGCAGAATATAAAATTATAAAAAGTAATTCTAAATGTAATAGAGTAGAAATGGTGTTTACTAAAAAGGATGGAACTTATTCAGAAACGAATATTATTAGATATCCATTTAGAATAATTCATTATGAATTAGGAATTCAATGTAGATTTTATGATTTAAGAGGATTTTTGTTATTATTTGTTTAAAAAATGGTTGTGAGATAAAAGATATTGCAAAAGCATTAGAACATAAAATAGTAGAAGCAACTCAAAATATTATATATTAAGTTTAAAAGAAAAATTAAAAAGTTACTAAAGTTTTTAATGATGAAATGAATAAGATTTAATTTGGTTGAATTCGAGCAAATTGATTGTTTAATGATGTAAAAAACAGTATAATATCTAATATAAATTAGCTAAAAAATATTAGGATAAGGAGGACAAAATATGGATAATAAATTAATTGAAAATGAGAAAAATATTTTATTTTATAATGATGAAGAAGGTAATACAAAAGTAGAAGTATTATTAGAAAATGAAGATGTTTGGTTGAATACAGAAGCATTAGCAGCACTTTTTAATGTTAAACGACCAGCCATTACGAAACATATAAATAATATTTATGAAGATGAAGAACTTGAAGAAAAAAGCACATGTTCCAAAATGGAACATATGGGTAACAATGGTAAACAAGTTTATAATACAAAATATTATAATCTTGATATATCATTTCAATAGGTTTTAGAGTTAACTCTAAAAAGGCAATTAAATTTGGAACTTGGGCAAGTAAAATAATTAAAGATTATATGGTTCAAGGCTTTGCATTAAATGATGAAAGATTTTTAAAAGGTTATTTGAAAGAATTAAGTTAATTCATAGTGAGAAGATGAATATAAAAAATATAAGGTTATATATTATAAAAGCATTGCTAAGTAAAACAAATTGAAAATAAATGTTGTATAATTTTAATGGGTGATTTTTATGAATATAGAAAGTAATTTAATGGTTAAAAAAATTTCTTTAGAAAAAGATAAAATTGAATCGTTCGATAAGTATCCATTTAATATAGATATTGTTAAAAATTTTGATGAATTAAATTTTGATTCACAGGTAACCTTTTTTATTGGAGAAAATGGTGTTGGTAAATCAACATTTATTGAAGCAATTGCTGTAGCTTTGGGTTTGCCTGCTGAAGGTGGAACTGAAAATTTTAAATATGAAACAAGAAATACAACTTCTGTGTTATCTGATTATTTAAGAGTTGGAAGATATAATAAGCCAAAAATGAAATTTTTTTTAAGGGCAGAGAGTTTTTATAATTTTTCATCTGAAGTTCAAAGATTGGTTGAAGAAGATGGCTTTTATAGTTTATATGATGTTTATGGTGGTAATCTTCATGAATGTTCTCATGGGGAATCTTTTATAAAACTTGTTAAAAATAAATTTACTGATCACGGATTGTATATTTTGGATGAGCCAGAAGCTGCTTTGTCTGCACAAAGACAGTTGGCATTATTATGTCTTATCGATCAGCTTGTTAAAGAAGGTAGTCAATTTATAATAGCTACTCATTCACCAATTTTAATAAGTTATCGGGATGGTAAAATATTAGATTTAAATGATAATTTTAAAGAGGTTAAATATAAAGACACTGATATTTATTCATTATATAAAATGTATTTAAATGAACCAGATGTTATGCAACATAGGCTATTTGATTAAGTTTTTTGTAATTTTATTTTCTATTATTTCGAATTAACAGGTTGCAAAAATTTTGCTTTTTTTATATAATTTTGTTAAAGATAGGAAAAGCAGTTGGAGGATGTTTGTCTATTTAGCGCCAGACCCCATGTGGGTGACGAGGACTATAGTTATCGAAATATTCGGCGGATACTATAGCGGTTTTGTGAATCGAAAGAAGTACTTTTAAAAAGTAAAATCAAGATTATAACAGAGAAGTATTTCACACAACTTTTTTATTGTACATTTTTTTGAAAAGGAGAAATAATATGTGTGGAATAATAGGTTATGTAGGCAGAGATAAAAACTGTGTACGTGTTTTAATTGATGGCTTGGAACGTTTAGAATATAGGGGATATGATTCAGCTGGAATTGCTTTTATAAAAAATAATGATGTAGTGGTTATAAAAAAGGAAGGCAAAATATCTAATTTAAAGAAATATGTTGATTTTGATGTTAAATCTAATCTTGGAATAGGTCATACAAGGTGGGCTACTCATGGTAGGGCAAATTCTGATAATGCTCATCCTCATAGGGTAGGAAAAATTACTATAGTTCATAATGGTATAGTGGAAAATTATGATAAATTAAGATGTGATTTAAAAAATAAAGGTTATGATTTTAAATCAGAAACTGATAGTGAAGTTGTTGCGGCTTTAATAGACTTTATTTATAAATCAGAAAGGGATATGCTTAAGACTATTAAAAAGGTAGAAGATATGTTAATAGGTTCTTATGCTTTGGGAATTATTTGTGATGATGAAAAAGATGTATTATATGCTGTAAAAAATAAAAGTCCGTTGATAATTGGAGTTGGTGATGCAGAAAATTATATTGCTTCTGATGTTCCTGCAATATTGGATAAAACTAAGAAATATATTGCTTTAGATGATGGGGTTTATGCAAGAATAACAAAAAGTGACATCAAATTATATTTAGATGGTGAAGAAAAAAAACTTAAAATAGATGAATTTAGTTTTGATGAAAATGCTATTGATAAACAAGGTTATGAACATTTTATGTTAAAAGAGATGCATGAACAACCTGAAGTGTTTAAAAAAACTGTGGAAAAGTATATTTCTGGTGGAATTAATAGTTTAATTAGGACAATGCCTGATTTTTCTAAGTATGGCAAAATAAGAATTGTTGCTTGTGGTAGTGCGACGCATGCTGGATTAATTGGTAAACAGATGATTGAAAGGTATGCTGATGTTGAAGTTATGGTTGATACGGCAAGTGAATTTAGATATTGCAAACAATTTTTAAAGGAAGATGAATTAGTAATTGTTATATCTCAGTCTGGTGAGACTGCAGATACATTGGAGGCTTTAAATATTGCAAAAAAATTTGGTAATGATACTTTGGGTATTGTTAACGCTAAAGGTAGTACGATTGCTAGGGAAGCTGATATGGTTCTTTATACGGAGGCGGGACAAGAAATTGCTGTTGCAACGACTAAAGCTTATTCTGCTCAAGTTGCATTGCTTTCTTTAATTGCAGTTAATTTATCTTATAGAAAAAATTTGATTAGTAATGATGAAATAGATGAAATATTAAACGATGTTAAAAGGCTTCCTGATTATATTGAGGAGTTATTAAATAGAGATTATAAGAAGATTGCACAAAGAATAGCAGAAAACAATGATATATTTTTTATTGGTAGAGGTATAGATTATGCTTTAGCTGAGGAAGGTTCATTGAAATTAAAAGAAATATCTTACACTCATAGCGAAGCATATGCGGCTGGTGAACTTAAACACGGTACAATATCTTTGATAGAAGAGGGCGTTCCTGTTTTTGCTATTATAACTGATGATAATATAGCTCTTAAGACTATTAGTAATGTGAAAGAGGTAAAATCTAGAGGTGCTGATGTGATTTGTGTAACTAATTATGAAGGTTTGGATGAAAATGTTTGTGATGAGAAAGTTGTTATACCAAAGGTACATTATTTATTTGAACCTTTACTTACGGTAATTCCACTTCAAATGATTGCTTATGAAGTTGCTAAGTTAAAATGGTGTAGTATTGATAAGCCTAAAAACCTTGCTAAGTCTGTTACTGTTGAGTGATTAAAGCTGATTAAACAGCTTTTTTATTTTATTAGGGATTAAAATGTGGTAAAATAGTATATGAAATGAGGGTTTATTATGAATACTGTTTATGAAAAAGTTATGAATTTTAAAAGAAGATATCCTACCACTATTGCTTGGAGAGTAAAAAATCATTGTAAGGTAGTTGCGGAACATATAAATGATGATGAAGAGGTACTTTATGCTTTTGCGGCTCAAAAGTCGCCAAATCTTTTTGGCTTTAATTCTACATATGTTGTTGTTTTAACTGATAAACGATTAATTTTGGCTCAAAAAAGATTGTTATTTGGATATTTTTATTATACGATTACACCTGATATGTTTAATGATTTAACTTTAAAAATGGGATTAATATGGGGAAAGGCTATTATTGATACGGTTAAGGAGACTGTTTATTTAACTTGTCTTTCTAAAGGTGCTTTAAAGGAGATTGAAACGGTTTTATCTAAATATATGATGCAGGAAAAAAGACAATATGAAGCTGGAGTAAGTGAACAGGAAAACGAAATGATGAAGAGGGAACTTCATGATATATCTAAAAACGGGGAGTAACTCGTTTTTTCTTGATAAAAGATGTGATGTAATTTATAATTATTGTAGGAGGCAGTTTTATGAAGTATTTATTTAAAACTTTGGTCATTTTTTTATTTACTTTTTTAGTTTTAAAATTTTTGATTTTTTTCTTTAATACGGGTCATGAAATATCTTATTCTGTTGGTAATTTTAGTGTAGAAGAAAAATTAAGCGTTAAGGACAATGAATATTATTTTAATTTAACTCATGAAGATTTTAAGATGAGTTTTGATATTAATCAAAATTATAATAAAGATGATAAAGTTATTAGTAAAGTTTTATATAAAAAAGTTGATGATTATTATTGTGTTTTGCCTATTTTTAAAAATGGTGAGATTTTGACTGATGTTATGTGTTTAAAAGATAATGTTATTACTTACGCACATGATATTAAGAATGATAATGTAAATAAATATGTTAGATCTTTAAAAAAATATGGGTATGATAGTAGTAAGTATTTAGATAAGGCAAGTCCTGTTAGTCTTTCTAATACGCAGATTTTATATGAAGATAATATATTGGAAAATAATTATGTTGCTTTGGAAAGTTATAAAGGGTTAAATCTTTTTAATGGTAGGCAAAGTAGTGTTAAGATATTTGATGATGATATTTATAAGAAACCTATTAGTTATTTTACTGGTAAGTATTATATTGTTGCAGATTATACTGAAAATTATACTTTTAAAATATTCCATGTTGTTAATATAGTTAATGGTAGTAAGTTTGATATTAGAAGTTATGATGATATTTCTTTTGATTCTTATATTGAAGGATCTGTTGATGATGATATTTATTTATTTGATAAGGATGCTAATGTACAGTATAAAATTAGTTTAAAAAATGAGTCTGTGGAAAAATTCCATGATAAAGATAATTTAAAAACTTATAATGGTAAATGGGAAGATATGAGTTTAAATGATGCTATAAATGGTAAGAAGTTTAATAATTATTATTCTAATGATATTAAGGGTTTTGATAAGGTAGATAAGGTTGGTAATTATTATTATCTTTATAGAAAAAATGGCTCTTATTATGATGTTTATTATTGTAATAAGAATAATAAGAATATAAGGACATATTTATTTAAAACTTCAAATATAGATAGTGTTATTTATTTTGATGATGTTATCTATTATCAAAAAGATAATATGATTTATTATTATTCGAATTATGGTTCAAGGCGAGTTTTATCATATTCTGAGTTTGAATTTAATAGTGATTTATCTTTTGGTGTATATAAAAAGTAAGCTTATTTAGGCTTACTTTTAGTATATAGTGAAATGTTTGGAAATGCTTTAAGTATTCTTTTAAACCATAGTGATTTTTCCATTAGGGCATTTTTAACTTTTTTTGATATTTCATCGGTATAGTCTTTGCGGACCATTTCGGCTGATAATTTTAATTTTTGAATGATGTTGCAAGATAGGCAAAAGTCAATAATGACTATAATCATTAATACTATTATGATGATTGAAAGTGTTGTAAAATTTATTATTTTAATTTTATCTAATAATATTGGATTTAATATATTTACAACTAATAGGCCACCTATTCCAAAGAATGATGATGATAAAAGGCAAACGCGACCATTGATATTGAGTGGTAGATGAGAATAGTCCCACCAGCGTGCTTTAAATATTTTTTCCATTAGATAATTTACTACATATTCTAAGATTGTTCCTATTAGTGCTGATAGGATTATGATATTTAATATTTTATCATCTGGTTTTAAAAATATTGTGATCAATACTGCTCCAGCTCCCCATATTGGTACTATTGGGCCTATTAGAAAGCCTCTATTTACGAATTTATGACTTTTGATTAATGCTTGTAAGACTTCGAATAACCATCCAAAAAAGCTATAAAATAAAAATAAAAAACAAAGTGTAATTATTTGATGAAATATTGTCATATTTATGCTCCTTTTAATTTATTTTACTCTATTTATGTTTTAATGTCTACCTTTTAAATTATTATTTTTTTTAAGTTTGTAGTATAATTATTATGGAGGAGATTTAATGACGAAGTTAGGATTAGTTCTTTCTGGTGGTGGTTCTAAGGGAGCATATGAAGTTGGAGCGTGTATAGCACTTAAAAAGTTGCACAAGAAAGTAGATATTGTTACGGGTACTTCGATAGGAGCAATTAATGGTATGTTTATTGTTCAAAAGGATTTAAGAGGTGCTTTAAGACTTTGGAATACGATTGGGTTTAAAAAAATATATGATGAAAATGAATTTACTGCTTTGGAAAATGATAAATTGTCTAAAATTTACGCGGAGTATGCTAAAGGATTTATAAATGATGGTGGATTGGATATTTACAAGATGAAGGTTATTTTTGATAAGATGTTTAAGCCGCAAAGATTTTTTTCATCTGATATAGATTATGGAATTGTTACGTATAATTTATCTAAATATAGGCCTGTAATCAAATTAAAAAAGGATTTAACTAAGGATAATTTAAAGGATTATGTTTTGGCTTCTGGTTCTTGTTATCCTGCTTTTAAGCCTTATCCTATTGATGGTGAACTTTACATAGATGGTGGATATTATGATAATATTCCTATTAATTTGGCTATTGATATGGGAGCGGATGAGGTTATTGCAATTGATTTAAGGGCTGTAGGTTTTAAGAAAAATATTAAGGATAAAAGTGTTTTAGTTACATATATTGCTCCTAGAAATAATATTGGTTCTTTTTTGGTTTTTGATAAAGTTCAGGCTAGAAAGTCAATTAAGTTTGGTTATAATGATACTATGAAAACGTTTGGCAAGTTAGATGGTAATCGATTTACTTTTAAAAAGCATAATTTGGTAAGAAATTATAATAAGTATATTGATAAATTTGATGAGAATTTACATTCTATTTTTAGTAGTGATAATAAGTTACTTAGTATGATATTTAGTTTGGATGTTTTTAAGGAATTTATTAATGGTAAAACTTATTATAATAGGTTTAATGAAATTGTTGAAAATGCCGGAAAAATATTTGGCTTTGAAGAATCAAATATATATAATATAAGAAGTTATAATAGAGGACTTTTGTCTTATTTGTCTAATGTTTCTACAACTAATGTTGATGGCATTATTAATAAAGTTAAGAATAAAGATGTTAGTGGTTTAATTGATAAAGCTGGGATAGTTAAGTATTTTTATAATTCAATTGTTAATAATAGTGTTGATTATAAATATATTCCTTTTCTAAGCCATGAATTTTTAGTTGCTTTATATTTATATACTATAAGTTCTCGTAATGTTTATTAAGGAAGGTGATATAATGAAAAAAACGATTTTAACTGGTATAAGACCAACCGGGCATTTGCACATAGGTCATTATTTTGGGGCTGTTAAAAATTGGACAATTTTACAAGATAAATTTGATACTTATATTGAAATTGCTGATGTTCAGGCTTTAACTGATAATTTTAATAATCCTGATAAGGTAAGAGGAAGTGTTAGGGAATTAGTTTTAGATTTACTTTCTGTTGGAATTGATCCTGATAAGGCTACAATTTTTATTCAATCTTCAATTAGTGAAATTGCTGAGTTAACTGTATTTTATTCTAATTTAGTTACGATTGCTAGACTTCAAAGAAATCCAACTGTTAAGAATGAAATTAAGCAAAAAAAGGAAATTTTTGGTGAAAGTGGTGAAGGTATAACATATGGTTTTTTAGGTTATCCTGTTAGTCAGGCTGCCGATATTACTGCTTTTAATGGTGAACTTGTGCCTGTTGGTGAAGATCAGTTACCACTTTTGGAACAATGTAGGGAGATTGTTCATAAATTTAATAGTATTTATGGTGATACTTTGAAGGTACCTGAGGCTTATTTAAGTGAAGTATCTAGAATTAAAGGATTAGATGGTAATGAGAAGATGGGAAAAAGTTTGGGTAATGCTATTTTTCTTGTTGATGATGATTTAACAATTAATAAAAAAATTATGTCTGCTATTACTGATCCTAATAAGATTAAAGTTGATGATCCGGCTAACCCTGATGTTTGTATGGTTTATTATTATCATAAGTTGATTGGAAATGATAATTTGTCAACGGTTTGTGAAGAGTGTAAAGCTGGAAAGCGTGGTTGTGTTGCTTGTAAAAAGGAACTTGTAAATAAGATGATTGAATTTTTAACCCCTATTAGGGACAAGAGAAAATATTATGAAACTAATCCTGAAGAAGTTGACAACATATTAATTAAAGGTAATAAAGTTGCAAAAGAAGTTGCTGAAGATACTATGAAAAGGGTTAAGAAAAGTATGAAAATCAATTATTTTGATTAGATTTTTATGAAAAAAATGTCTCCATTTGGAGGCATTTTTATACTGCTTCTACATAAGTGTCATTTAAGCATTTTAAACAGCAAACACATTTAAGGTTCATTGTAAAAAATGAGTTGGTTGCTACATAAGGATATGTGGCACCTGCTTCTGTATTAGCTGCTAGTACTCTGAAGGTTGCACAATTACCATCTACTTTTTCTACACGAAATACGCTTGAACATGTTCCACTTGTTGAACAGTCAATGTTATCTTTTGTTGTTGGCATTTTCCATGGTGTTCCATTTCCAGCACCTGTGTATAGCATGACTGGTCTTGTATTTAAACCTAATGTTGTAACTGTGTTTCCTAAAAATCCTCGATCGCATGTGTCTAAGCAATTATCAGAGCATTCGGCATTATCTTGTAATATGTTAATTACTGTTAGTATTTCTGAAATACATGAACTATCATTATTGTTATTACACATATAATCCACCCCTTCTTTATTTTCAATATAACATATTCAATAATTTATGTTTTGTATATGCCAAAACCCAAATATTATGTATTTGTTGTTTTTTTGAAACATAGGATTATATGAGGGATTTTATGAAAAATGTTATTAATTATTATTATAATTTGTATCCAAATAGTATATATCAGGTTAAGGGCGGGTATTATTTTTTTATAAATAAGGTAAGGTATTTTTTTGTCAAATATAATAATGAGTTTAATGATATAAAAAAAGTTTATGATTTACATTTGGATTTGTTAAGTAAAAATATATATGTTCATCCTATTATTTTGAACAAGCAGAATCAGATTATGACAATGGTTAGTGGGGAGTATTATATTTTATTGATGACTGTTTACTATAATAATGCAATTGGACTGAAGAATATTATGTCATTTTCAAGTTTGCAAGTTAATAATAATTTTAATGATTGGGGTAAGCTTTGGGCGGATAAGAATGATTATTTGGAATATCAGATAAATATGCTTGGTAGAAATTATTTGATTTTGAGGGATAGTTTTAGTTATTTTTTGGGAATGGGTGAACTTGCTATTCAACTTTTTAATTCTTTGGAAAGAACTGTTTGTCCTTTGACTTTATCTCATAGAAGAATTAGGTTTACAGATACGTTTTATGAATTTTACAATCCTTTTAATGTATTGTTTGATTATAGAGTAAGGGATATTGCGGAATATTTGAAGAGTAAATTTTTTAGTGGATTTAGTATTGAAAATGATTTGATATATTATTTTAATAACATTAGATTGTCATCTTATGAATATATACTTTTTTTAATTAGAATGATTTATCCTACTTATTATTTTGATATGTTTGAAGAGGTAATAAATAATAAGGTTGATGAGGAAAAGGTGTGTGATATTATAAAAAAAATCAGTGAATATGAAAATATTATAAAAAAAATATACCAATATTTTAGAAGTTTTCTTTTTATTCCAACTATTGAATGGTTTGAATTATGATAAATTTATTACTTCTTTAACGTTTGGTACTTCTTCTTTTATAGCAGTTTCAATCCCGTCTTTTAGTGTTATATCAATAAGACCGCAGCCTGCACATGCGCCTAGCATTTTTATATATACAATGTTATTTTCGTATTTAATGAATTCTATATCACCACCATCATTTATTAAGAATGGTCTTAGTTTGTCTATTATGCTTTTTATTTTTTCTTCATCATTCATTTTACTTTATTCCTTTCTTTAAAGTAATTATATATTAAATATTATTATAAGTAAACTTGATTTTTACTATTGTGGTTAAATTTGACATGATTGTGCTATTGTGTTAAACTTTAGTAAAAGGTAGGGAATGTAAATGAATTCAACTTCTAAGGTAATTGGAATTGTAGTGTTTGGGGTTTTAACTTCATTTATTTTACCAAATTTAATTAATATAAATAGTTCAAATGTATTAAAAACTAGTTTAAATGAAAATAAAGCTAGTAATAATTCAGTGGTATTAGTTGAAACGGAAAAAGAAGATGCTGCAACGCCAGTAGAAAATACACAAGTTCAAGAATCCGTTCAAGAGCCTGCTCAAGAATCCGTTCAAGAATCTGTTCAAGAAGAGCCTCAAGCTCAGCCAATAGTTTATGATGGAATGACAATGGATGAACTTGTTGATAAATTAAATCGTTCATTAAAATCAACATTATCAAATACAGGAAGTATATTTGCTCAAGATGCAGTAAATTTGGGTATAGATCCTTACTTAGCTGTTGCTATAGTTCTTCATGAAACTGGTTGTAATTATTCATGTAGTAAGCTTGTGAAAGAAAATTATAATGTTGGTGGAATGAAATCTGGCACTTCATATTTAAAATTTAATTCGATAGAAGAAGGAATTCATAGTTTTATGAATAATCTTAGTAAAAAATATGTATCACTAGGTTTAGATACTGCAGAAAAAATGAATAGTAAATATGCGGCATCTACAACATGGTCAACAAAAGTAAATAATTATATACAGAAAATTAAAAATGCTTAAAACACCATAGCGGTGTTTTTTAATAAAAATATTGTAACACAATTTATACTTTGATATAATTTTGTATAGGATAGAAAGGGATGATAATAATGCAAAAAGGATGCCCGAAATGTGGAAGAATGCTTGAAACAAATGTAAAAATATGCCCTTATTGTGGTTATAATTTTGATGAAATAAATGTTTTTTTTCATAAAACAAATGAAAAAAATTATATTTTAAATGAAAAATATGCAGGCTTTATTAAAAGATTAATAGCGGGATTATTAGATCAGATAATAATAATTTTAGTCAGTTTAATTGTAATTCCATTAAAAATACATAGTACTGTATTTATAGTTTTATTTTATTTAGTAATATATATTTTATATAACTCATTATGTGAAAGGTCTTCTTGGCGAGGTTCATTGGGTAAAAAAATTTTAGAGATTGAAGTAACTGATGAAAATGAAAATCCTGAAACATTTCTGATAGCTTTAAAACGTAATATATATAAAATATTTAATGTCATAACATTGGGAGTAGGTTTTATGATGTCAGCGGTTTCGCCAGCGAAACAGGCCTTGAATGATAAATTGGCTCATACATATGTCATAAATAAACTAATAATGAAAACTGAAGACAATCTTTCATATGCTTCGCCATTTAAAAGATTATTATCATTTTTTATAGATGTTTTTGTAATATATATATTGTGCTATATAGTAAATTATGCATTTGTACAATTTTCAAACGCAAAAGATATCCAAATGCAGTTTAGTAATATTTTAAATTGTACAAATTATATTATTTGTTTAACATTAATTCTTTTTTACTTTCCGTTTGCTGAATCGACAAGTGGTGCAACTATTGGAAAAAGAATATTTCATTTAAAATTAACAAATTTAAATGGAGAAAAAATGAATTTTATTAAATCATTTGTTAGACAGTATTTTTTAATTTTAGATTGTGTTTGTTTAGGGTTTCTTTTGGCACTTATAACTGAAAAAAAGCAAACAGTAAAAGACAAAATAATGAAAACCGTAGTAATAAATCGTTAAAGCCATATTTTTGGTTTTTTTGAGCTTTAAAAAACAAAAAATATATGATAAAATGAATATGACCTATACTAAAGGAGGCAGTTAATATGTGTGGCTTTGTAGGATATATAAATAAGGAAAAAGATAAAACACAAAACATAAAAAAAATGGCGGACTTAATTGCTCATCGTGGTCCTGATTCAGAAGGTTATTATTGCGATAAAAATATTGCTTTAGGGTTTAGAAGGCTTTCTATAATTGACCTAAAAAGTGGATCACAACCAATTTATAATGAAGACAAGACAAAAGTAATAATATTTAATGGTGAAATTTATAACTTTGAAAAATTAAGAAAAGAATTAGTAAAAAAAGGTCATAAATTTACAACTAAAACAGATACAGAAGTATTACTTCATGGTTATGAGCAGTGGCAAGAAAAATTATTAGATAAATTAAGAGGTATGTTTGCATTTGTAATTTATGATACTAAATCTGGAGAAATGTTTGCAGCTAGGGATTTTTATGGAATAAAACCATTTTACTATGCAAAAATGGATAATACATTAATCTTTGGTTCAGAAATCAAAAGTTTTTTAATTCATCCACATTTTAAAAAAGAATTAAATACAAAAATGTTAGAATACTATTTAACATTTCAATATAGTGCGGGGGAAGAAACTTTTTTTAAAAACGTTTACAAATTAATGCCAGGTCATTATATGAAATATAAAGATGGTAAATTAGAAATAAAAAAATATTATGAAATAAAATTTTGTGAAGATAAAACAAAAACATATGATGAGTGGAAAGACGGTATAAAAGAAAAATTGTCAGATTCAATAAAAGCACATAAAATTAGTGATGTTGAAGTTGGTTCGTTTTTATCAAGTGGGGTTGATTCTTCATATATTGCTGTAAGCAGTGATGTTGATAAAACTTTTACCGTAGGATTTGAAAATAAAAAGTATAGTGAAATAGACTATGCTAAAGATTTATCTAAAACAATAAATAAAAAAAATATTAATAAAACAATAACTAAAGATGAATATTTTAAAAACTTACCAAACATTTTATATTATATGGACGAACCATTAGCAGATCCATCTGCAATTGCTTTATATTTTGTTACAAAAATTGCTAGTGAAAATGTTAAAGTTTCTCTTTCTGGCGAAGGTGCTGATGAAATATTTGGTGGATATAATATTTATCAAGAACCACTCACTGATAGTTGGTATTATAAAATTCCTTATCCAATAAGGTTTGCCGTTGGTAAAATTGCTGATTTGTTACCACATAAAAGGGGTATTAACTTTTTAATTAGAAGAGGTAAAAAATTAGAGGATAGATTTGTTGGAAATGCTTTTATATTTAATAATAGGGAAGTGTCTAAAATATTAAAAAATAAGAGACAAACAAAAGGATTTCAAGACTTAACGAAACCTTATTATGAAAAAGTTGTTGATAAAGATGAAATAACAAAAATGCAGTACATAGATTTTAATTTTTGGTTAATAGGAGATATTCTTTTAAAGGCAGATAAAATGAGTATGGCAAATTCTTTAGAAGTTAGAGTTCCATTTCTTGATAGACCACTTATAGATTATGCAACTGCACTTCCAGTTGAATATAAGACAGATCAATTTAAAACTAAAAAAATATTTAGAGATATAGCATCAGAAGTGTTAGAAGATAAGGTATCTAATAAAAAGAAATTAGGTTTTCCTGTACCAATCAGAGAATGGATAAAAGATGAAGATATATATAAACAAATTGAAACTTTGTTTACTAAAGATGATAAATTCTTTAATACTAAAAAAATATTAAAACTACTTGAAAATCATAAAAATGGTAAAGCAGATAATAGCAGAAAAATATGGACAATTTATGTATTCTTATTATGGTATGAAATTTTCTTTAGTGAGGCAAAATGATATATTTTTACATTTCACTTTCAACATATTTATGTTATAACATAGTAAAATATAAAAATATTCTTAATAAATTACAAGAAAATAAATATGACATAAAGAAATACACAAACTATATTTTTAAAAATGCTAAAACATTATTTTTAATACCAGAACTTTTATCCGTTATTGTCATTATATTAGCTTTTAAAACAAATTTAAAAGTTATAGGCGTAGCTAACATAATAGTTTATACTTTACTTTTTCTTCTAAATTATAAGAAAAAAAATAAAATAAAATTAGAAAGTAAAATGATAACAAGGTTAGTATTAATAGTATTAATGAATATCGGTTTAAATATATATTTTATATTAGATTATATGAGTTATCATTATGCTGATATAATATTTGACAACACACCAATGTATTATATTGTATTAATTGCTGTAACTTATTTTTTACCATTTATAATTTGGTTAATAAATGTATTAGCACGACCAATTGATAAATTAATTAAGCGTAGGGGGTAATTTATGCTTAGAGTAAATTCAAAAAAAGTTGAACCAGGTGATACTTTTCTTGCATTAAAAAATATTTATACTGATGGTCATGATTATATTGAGCAGGCTATAGATAATGGGGCTGCATGTATAATTGCCCAAAGTGGTGAATATTCTGTAAAAACAATAATTGAAGAAGATACTAGAAGTTATCTTTCTAATTATTTAAGAGAATTAAACATTGAAAAGTTATCAAAAATAAAATTAATTGGAATCACTGGAACAAATGGTAAAACATATGCGGGTGATATTATGTGTCAACTTTTAAATAATTTGAATATGAAAACTGCATATATTGGAACTAATGGCTTTTATTTAAATGACAAAATAAAAAAACTGTCTTCTTCAACACCAGATTTATATGAATTATATGAACTTATTAATGAAGCAATCGATAATGGCTGTGAAAATGTAATTATTGAAATATCAAGCAAAGCAATAAGACAAAGACATATTGAGGGACTAAGGTTTGATATGGTAGTATTAACTAATTTTACATCCCATCAAAGAAAAGATAAAGAAGAATATTTAAATACAAAAATTGAGTTGTTTAAAATGCTAAAAAAAGGTGGGTATGCCATTATAAATAAAAAAGATAATTATTATTCTTATTTTGCTTTATCACAAAATAAAAATGTTTTTTATGGAACGCAGGATAGTGATTATCCAATTAGAAAATTAAAGTCAAACTCTGATTTTACGGAATTTACTTTAGGTGATAATCGTATTAAAATACCTCTAATAGATCCTTATATAATGTATAATTATGCACCTGCATTCATAGTAGCAAAAATTTTATTATTTCCATCTGATGCTATTATATCTGCGTCACTATCACTTCATCAAGTTGATGGAAGATTTGAGACGATAAAATATAAAAACAACCTAATTATTATTGATTATGCTTATGATTCGTTAAATATAAACAGTATATTAAAGGAAATAAAAAATTTTAATCACAATAAAATAATTACAATAATTGGGCAGGGCGGTCAACGACGTGAAGATAAAAGAACCCAAATAGGAAAATTAGTAGCAGAAAATTCTGATTATGTAATTTTTACAACAGATAATCCACGAAATGAAAATGAAGAAAATATAATAAATGAACTTACGAAAGAAATAGAAACAGATAATTATATAAAAATATTAAGTAGAAGAGAAGCTATAAAAAAGGGAATAAATATGCTTGTCGAGAATGATATATTATTAATATTAGGTAAAGGTCATGAAAACGTTCAAATAATAGGAAATGATGAATTCCCATTTAAAGATAAAGATGAAGTATTAAAAAATATAAAATAAAGTCTCAGAAAATTGAGACTTTTTTAAGTATATTTTTTTAAATTTTTTTTAATTTTAATAAACAAAAGTAATAATATTATTAAAAATGATAAAAGAGTATATTTAATAAAATAGTTGTTTTTAGTATGTATCTTATTTAATTTTACAGTTTTTTGATAATTACTTGGATTATTTTTAGGATTAGTTTCATGTATTACAGGGATTACATTATATTCACTATTTTCAACTATATTATTTATTTTATTTGGTGTTTCATTAATGGTTAAATTGTTTTGTGGGTTAAGATTAATGTTTTCATCATCTAAACTATTTTCAAGGTGTTTATCTTTTTCTAAGTTTATTTCAATATAGTCATTTTCGTCTTTAAAAATGTATTCATCGATTGGACCAGTTAAATAATCAGGATAATATTCTTTTTCAATTTTATAACTGCGGTATATATAATCTTCATAATTATATAACTTAATATTTTCTTTAAAAATTAAAGAATTGCCTTCTATTTTGTCAGTAGAATATACGTCAATAAAGGTATTTTTATTTATACTATAATTCTTACCAGCATAAAACAATGAGACATTTGATGAAGCAATTGTACCAACACTAGATAATATAATATCATCATGCATAAAATTGATGGTAAACATTTGTTCATCATCATCACCAGTTTTAAAACTGAAATAAAGATTTTCTAAATCATATTCATCATTTAAATTAAAAGATATAGAATCAGAAATAACATTATATTTTTCTTTTTTATTCATTAAAGTTTCGTTATTATTACTAATAACAATGTTACTAATGGTGCATGAATTTGACGATACAAATTGAATTTTATTTACCCTTAATGCTTTAAGATAATGATAACCATCATATTCATAAATTTTCCTTCCTTCTTTACTTAGCGGTTCAGTAATGGTTAATTCACTTAATTTTGTTTTTTTAAAATCATTTAAGTCAAACAAATCTTCATCATTAAAAGTTTTATAATCCATTAAAATCTTTTTTTCTTTGTAATATTTGTACATTTTATTTGTGTTTTCTAATGCCATAACCTTTCCGCAACTTGTAAGTAATAAAACAATTAATAATATTTTTTTCATATTTCTCCTTTCTAACCCCTTCATATATAACATACGATATGAATAGGCCAAATTCCTTCAAAAAAACATATTTTTTTTAGTTTTTAGTAATTTATTAAAAAATAAAATTAGAATAAAATATATTGTGATATTTAGAAAGGGAAAAAATGAAAATAGGAATGACTTTAATTAGCTCTTTTATTTGTAAAACATTAGGCTGCTTTGATAATCTTTTAACAACATTAATAATATTTATATCAATGGACTATATAACTGGCATAATGAAAGCAATTATAAATAAAAAATTATCTAGTGAAGTCGGTTTTAAAGGTATATTTAAAAAAGTATTGATAATATTTATGGTTGCTCTTGCGACTGGTTTGGATACTTTATTAAACAATAGTGGTATAAGATATATAGTAATAATATTTTATATAGTGAATGAAGGAATATCAATAATAGAAAATGCGGTTAAACTAGGTATTCCTGTTCCAAATAAAATAAAAGAAGTATTAATCAATTTAAAAAATAATAATCATTAATTTACAATTTAAGGTTTAAATGCTATAATATATCCCAACAAGGAGAGAAAACATGACAAATATAGAGACAATAAATTCATTAAAACAAAGTATGCCGAAAAGTATAGCTGCAATCGGATATGGTTCAGGAATATTTAAGCAAACTGGATATCAAGAAAATGAAAAACCCGATAAAGATGTAATTTTAGTAGTAGATGATTTTAAACAATTTTTAATTGAAGATTATGAGATAAATCCAGAACATTTTTCAAAAGATTTTAACAAAAATATTTTATATAAAAAAAATGAAAAAACTAATTTTTATAATAACTTAGGATGTCTTAAATTAAATCATAATGGAATTCATTTTAAAGTAATGGTAGTATCAAAAAGTGCTTTAGAATACGATTTAAAAACATGGAAATATTTTGGAATGGCAGGAAGATTATCAAAACCTATTTTGTATCAAGATATACCAGCAGACTTAGAAAAAGCTATAATAAAAAATAGAGAAAATATGTTAATAACATCATTGCTTTTAAATAGTGAAGATAAATTAAATAAAATAAAATTATATGAAACAATATCAAAAATAACATATTTATATGATTTTAGAACAATTTTTCATGCTGAAAAGAAAACAAAATCATCTGATATAGTTGGTGGTTCATTACAATTTTTTGAAAATGAATATGGAGAAAATCCAATTGTAAAAATTAATGATGATATCGTATATAATACTCATCCTATAGAATTAATTGATTCACTTCCTTCTAATTTGAAAAATACAATATATTCAGAATTTAATAAAAAACCTGTCACGTCTTATGAAGAATTATCACAAATAATAGAAAACTATTTTAAAAAGACAAACTTTACAAATTCTATTAGATTTGCTCTTTCATCAGGAGCAATATTAGGCGTTAAAGGTTCAGCTCAACATGTACTTCAAAAGTTTAAAAAAGCATCAAGCAGATAGTGAACTTTACTTTTAATTTTAAATTTGCTATACTTTATAAGGTAAAGTTGGTGATAAAATGAAAATAAAATCAGTTGATTTAGTTATTTCCGCAATAAGGCGTAGTCAATATCCAACAGATAAAAAACCAGAATATTTATTAGTTGGACGTTCTAATGTTGGAAAAAGTAGTTTTATAAATACTATAATTAATAGAAAAAATTTTGCTCGCACATCAAGTAGACCAGGTAAAACACAAACAATTAATTTTTATAATGTTAATGATGAATTTTATTTAGTAGATGCCCCAGGTTATGGATTCGCACAAGTAAGCAAAACTAAAAGAAAAAAATTTGGATTAATGATTGAAGATTATATAATTAATAGAAAAAATTTAAAATGTGTATTTTTATTAGTTGATTTTAGACATAGACCAACAAATGATGATATTCTTATGTATAATTTCTTAAAATATTATAAAATTCCTGTTACTATAGTTGCTACAAAAGTAGATAAAATAGGTATTACTGCTAGACAAAAACAACGTAATTTAGTTTTAAATGATTTAGATTTAGTAGTTGGTGATGAATTTATTACATTTTCAAGCATTACAAAAGATGGTAAAGAGGAAGTTCATAAAAAAATAGAAAGAACAATGTAAATTTATAAACATTAAATTATCATATTTCATACACTATTTTAGGTGATTAAATGAAATTAATAATAGATGATGGTATTACTATATTTCTAGGTAAATTGATAAATATAAATGATAAAAATGATATTGAAAATAAAATATTAAAAATTATAAAAAACAATTATAATATTGATTTAAATGGTTATTATAATGTAGATATATATATTGATAAAAATTATGGTGTAATTATTAAAATGAAGAAAGATGAACTTGATTATTTAGAATATTTTACAAGTGCTTTAGAACTTAATATCGAAATAAAAGAAAGTTCTTTTCTTTATAAAATAGATGATATTTTTAATTTAGAAAAAAATCTTTTAAATAAATTTAAAATATATAAGTTAAAAGATAATATATATTTATCAGCAGATCAATCACTTTCTTTAGCTGATGAAGGAATATTATTAGAAAATAGTAAAATTATATTTGGAAAAGAAGCAGAAAAAATTAAAAATAAAAGTCAAATTATAAAAGTGTAGGTGATAAATATGCAAAAGCAAACAGTCGCATTAGTTGGAAGACCAAATGTTGGTAAAAGCACAATATTTAATCGTATGGTTGGTAGTAAAATTGCTATAATTGAAGATACTCCAGGTGTAACGAGAGATAGATTATATGGAACTGTTAATTATTTAGATTATTCATTCCACCTTATAGATACTGGTGGAATAGATATTGAAAAAGCTGATTTTAATACAGAAATAAAAGCACAAGCAGAAATTGCAATTGAAGAGGCTGATATTGTTTTATTTATTGTTGATGGAAAAGAAGGATTAACGTCAAATGATTATACAGTAAGAGATATCTTGAAAAAAAGTGGTAAAAAGGTAATAGTAGCAATTAATAAAACAGATTCAAAAGCATATCAAGATAATAAATATGAATTTTATAATTTAGCTTTTGACGATTATGTTGAACTGTCAGCTGAGCACAATATTGGAATATCAACATTATTAGATGAAATAGTTGCTACATTTCCACAAACTAATGATGAAGAAGATGATGATACAGTTAAATTTTCAATAATTGGTAGACCAAATGTTGGTAAAAGTAGTTTGGTTAATGCACTTTTAAATGAAGATAGGGTAATAGTAAGTCCAATAGCTGGTACTACAAGGGATGCAATTGATACACCTTTTAAATATAATGGTAAAGACTTTGTTGTTATTGATACAGCTGGTATGCGTAAACGTGGTAAAATATATGAAAACGTTGAAAAATATAGTTTATTACGTTCTTTAAAAGCCATTGACAGATCTAATGTATGTGTCCTTGTTATAAATGCTGAAGAAGGTATTATTGAACATGATAAACATATTGCTGGATATGCATTAGAAGCTGGTAAAGCAATAGTTATTGTAGTAAACAAATGGGATACTATAGAGGATAAAGATAGTGCTATGAAAAAATTTAAGGAAGACATTAGAGATAATTTTGCTTTTATGCCTTATGCTGAAATTGTATTTTTATCTGCTCTTACTAAAAAAAGAATTCATACACTTATGCCACAAATCATTAGGGCAGATGAAAATGCACATAAAAAAATATCCACAAGTGCTTTAAATAATGTTATAACAGATGCCTATGCGTTAAATTTACCACCATCTTATAAAGGTAAAAGATTAAAAATATATTTTTCAAATCAATCAAATATTTGTCCACCAACATTCAATATTCAAGTTAATAGTAAAGGATTAATTCATTTTTCATATGAAAGATATTTAGAAAATAAAATAAGGGAAAATTTTGATTTTACAGGAACGCCTATTGTTTTAAATTTTAAAAATAAAGGAGAACAGTAGCCTAAAAAAACCTTCTACATATAATATTGTAGGAGGTTTTATAATTGAATTTTTCAGATAATTTTTTTAAACGTGTAGAGAAAAAAACAAATGTTAATAAAGAAGTTATTCTTGATTTAGCTAAGAAGCTTCAAGAAAATAATTTAAAAAATGAAGATACTTTAAGAGAGGTAATAACAACATTAAGTGAAATGACTGGCAAAGACGTTTCTAAAGAAAAACAAGATAAGATTATAGAGGCAGTGATTAATGATAAAGTTCCAAAAGATATTGATAAAATGCTTTAATTAATATCTTTTTTGATTATCTGATAAGGATTTGTTTTTTCTCCTGTTCCTAATAAATTTATATTTTTATTTAAATAAATTACAGGTACGATTCCAACTTTTGACCCTATTCCCCAATATACCATTCCTCCTGTATGATTAGCTGATGTAGTTTTATTTCTAGTATTTGAAAGTGGATTTATAAACCAATACCATTCATATATACTTTCCATATAAGTGTGTGCATTTAAGTGGCTTTTCATATAATCACTTGCATTCAAAAGACCAACATTCCCTTTCCATTTATATTTTTCTTCTTCATTAATAGTAGTTTGAATGTCATTGTTATTAGTTGTAGTTGGCCCTATATTGAAATAATGACTTTCAATTTGTTTTTTTGAATTTTCATCTAAACTATCATAATATCCTTTGTTTTGAAATATATCAGTTCCATTTAAATATTGATTAGCAAGCGAATCTTCTTCTGGTAAAGCAAGATTTGTATTATCTAAAGTTACTGTTTCTGTTAAAGCATATGTTATGTCATAAGTACTTTTACTACTTGCCCACCAATTACAACCTGAAGTATTTGTACAATATCCATCTTTATTATATCTTGTTGTATAATATCCTGTATTATAATCAGATCTAGATGTATTATCATAATTTATTTTATCAGTTATAGCAGTATTTTTAATTATTTTTATAGTTTTATCTTTTTCTATAGCAACAATTCTATATTCTTCATTATTAAATGTTATATAATTATTTGGATTTGTGCCTTTATAAATATATCTACCACTTTCATATTCATCTCTAAATAATCCATCATTCTTTTTTGAAATTGAAACTGTTACATTACCAAAAGTTATATACTCTGTTTTTATATTTCCTTTTGTTTTTAAGCTGATATTTGTTCCAAATGCTGCATATCCAATGGATAGAAATAGTATTAGAAAAATTGATAAAGAAATAATTATTTTCTTTTGTTTGCTATGTTTTCTTTTTTTCACCATGCATCACCTTTCAGTATCAAAGATTATCTTATTCTTTGATACTTTAAATTTTATGTTTGCCCTTATTTTATAAGGAAGTTTTAAAATTGAAAATTTTAATTTTTATTCTTTTTCTAGAGTATCGTATTTGCATTTTCCCTATATATTTGTTATGATTAGAGCAGATAAGAAAATTCGCAGAATAAGATATTCTACGAAATTTTTAATATTTAAAACTATTTTCCATTATCTGGGTTAGGTAAATTTGACAAATAATAAAAAAAGTTTATAATATGTGTGAAAAGGGGGACAATATGGATAGAAATTTAAAGGAAAATTTAAATTATCAAAAAGAAACAATTTTGAGCTATCGATTCCAGGAGTTTCTTACAATTGAGGATTTAGTAAACGAATTAGAAGGGCGAATAAAAAATTATTTTGAAATAAGTATTTTAAATATTCAAAATATATTAATGCATAATCAACGTAAAGAAGAAATTTTTATTGGTGTAATGAATGAAATAATAAGTACATTAAGAAGAGAAATATTTGAAAATTGTCAAAAAATATCATCGGATATGGATCAGTTTGGTGTTGGTTATACTATTGAAACTTTGCCAGATGATTTAATTGGCACTATATTTATTAATAAATATTTAATAGAATTGTGTAATCAAGCAATAGTAAATGAATGTATTAAAGAAAATGATGAACCTATAAATAAAAAAATATATATTTATTCTTCATCATTGCAATTGCTTGATAATCCTATTGTTGATAATTCTGCTATAAAATTAATAAGTGATGATTTAAGCAAAATTGGGAAAAAATTTTATAGAACATTTAATAAAGTAATAGATGAAATGGAATCTGGAAGATATGATGGTAATAGAGAAAAGCGTAAGCAACTTAAAGATAGTGATGGTTGTTTTGAATATAGAGGTTTCCCTTGTGTACGTATGTATGGAAATAGCATTAAAAGTTCAAATAACAGTATAAAAGACAAAATTAAAAAGTTGGAAGATGAATTGGACGCTAAAATTTGCTTTATCTACATGCTTGAAACAAAAAAATGTATTCAAACAAATGGTTCTAGTAGTAAACGAAAAAAAAGATATAAAAATGAAAAAGAAAGGTATGAAGAATTATTTAGTGGTGATTTATCAGCTAGTGATGTTAAAAAATTAGCTTGTAAATCACATGAAATGTTAAAGCAATATTTAAGCGAAAAAATAAAAGAAACATCTGAGGATGATTTAGAAAATAATTTTGAAAGATCTGATATTATACCAGAACTTTTAGATACTATTAATTCATATTTACATACTAATTATGAATTAAGTTCAGAAAATATAGAAATTAATTTTGATTCAAAAGATGGATCTGAAGAATATGAAAAATTTCAAATATGTAATAGAATTTTGATGTATCTTAGAGATAAAACAGTAGATGAATTAAGAAAATTGGCAAGGATATTTGATGATGTTGGCAAATATATGTATGATGATAAATATGAAGATGTTGAAAGAAACAGAATTATATGTATATTGATGTCAACATTTAGTGAAATGTCTTTAGAACAATTAAAGAAAAAAGAAATTGATATTTTAATGATAATTGATTATGAAGAAGAAAGTTTTAGCGATGGGAAAATTAGAGAAGAGGTTAATAGTTATGAGAGAAGAAAATAAAATTAATAAGTGCAAAATGAAAGATTATTTGGAAGATGCACTATCAAATTTAAAAGTACAAGATGTAGAACGTAAGTATTTTCTATATCTTTCTAAAAAATATTGTGTAAGCAGAGGAAGAAAAATTAATAAATTAGAATTTGATGTGCTTGATTTTGCAAGGTGGCTTAAAGAGTATATAGATTTAACTAAGAATTATGCTGATTTTTTGAGTTCCTATGATATTGAATTAGATGATTATGCTTCAGCTGAAGTTGGGAAAGGTAAATTTGATTCAATTATTGGGACAGATGGAGTTGAGATATCTGAGTTTGCTGAAACAATGGAAAGACCGAGAATGGTTGTTGGTAATGTTGATGAAGGGTTAATTATTTGTAAAGATAGGAAAATATTGACTTTAGATGATTTAAATATTGATAAAATAATAACACAAAATCCTAATTCGTTTGATGAAGTAAAAAGTTTAACATCACTTGCAAACAATTTAGAGAAAAATATTACATTTGGAGTATATGGTAATTTGGATGATGAGGATAAGTTAAATAAAATTAAAATGGTAGAAAACATCATAGTTAATACTGATAATATTAGATTTGAATATGATACGTTTGGTGATAGTTTTTATATGATGGCGACTACAAAACCATATATTAAATGCAAAGTAAAAACTTTAGGTAGGTGATGGTATGGAATTAAATGATAGTTCATTAAAATTAGTAATTTTATTAAATGATGATGAAAGAATGCAAATGAATATCTTTTGTACAATTAATAAAATATATACTATCGGTGATTTTTTAAAACACGGTGATGTAGTTAGAAATATACCAGCTTTAAAAAATGTTATAGATGAATTGAAAAAAAATGGAATAAAATTTGATGATGAACTTACTAAGGAAGAATTAAATTTAAGAAATATTGAAAGGGGACAGATAAATATGTCAAATGATAATTCAAATTTAGAATATATTACTTTTTTTAGTAAAGATTATGAAACTTTTCTAGAATGTAGTGATGCTAAATTTAAACCATTTTTGAGAAAAATTAAAAGATTTTTAGGGCGTTCTGGGATTGAAATAAATAAAATAATAGATTTAATTAAAAATGAAACTTTAAATTATATTGTAATGAATTTTAATGCAGCTGATGTTGATAAATTTTATGAAGCTTTAAATGATTTTGCGGTTAAAAATAATGTCAATATTGATAGTGTTAGAGCACACTTAGATGAAATTAAAAAATTTTCTGATTCAGAATTAGAAAAGCAGCCTGAAGAAATATTAACTGATGATCCTTTAACTGAAAGTCCAAATCAAAATAAAGTACAGAAAAATGTTCGAGATGTAGAATTATATAGTGTAGATGAAATAGAACATTTAAAGAATTATTTACCAGATGCTCCAGCACAACCTGAAGAATTAGCTCAACCAATTAAGATAGATATTGTTTCATTAATGGAAAATAAAATAAGTAAAATGAAATTACAAAAACAAACTGTTGTTGATGAAAATACAAGAAAAAAAGGGGTATTAACACAGTATGCTGAATTAAAGAACAAATTAGATAGACTAATTGAAAAAAATAAAATATATGACAAAAAAATAGGTCAAATATTAGGAATTGATAGAACTGAAACAGTTGTAGAGAAAGATTATAACTCAATACAAGAACTTGAAAATGTTATACAGCAATTAGAACAAGAAGTTGAAAGAAAACAAATTTTATTAGAACAATTTAATTCAACTAAAAAAGAATTACAAGCAGTCCTTGATGAAAGTGAACAATTAGATTTAGAAATAGAAAAATTAATCACTCCAAGGAAAGAAAATAATATTTAGTAAATAGGTTGGTAGCAATGAAAGATAAAAAAACAAATAGTTTACACGAAAAACAATTAGAAGAATTGATAAAACAAATGAAGATTAAGATTGAAACGGTAAAATTAGAAAATTTAAAAAAGAAGGATATAATTCAAGGATTATTAAATAATTAATATATTAAATTTATAAGAAAGTGATTTGCTTTCTTTTTTTAATAATCTGTAGTTCATATTATTTTATTTTTTTCATATATTTAAATGAAAGTAGGGATAATATGGAAAAAATTGATATTATAAAAAATATTACTGAAAGAACCGGCGGGGATATATATTTAGGAGTTGTAGGAGCAGTAAGAACAGGAAAATCAACTTTTATTAAACGGTTTATTGAAAATTTAGTAGTTCCCAATATAGAGGATGAATATGAAAGAAAAAGAACATTAGATGAAATTCCTCAATCTGCCCAGGGTAAAACTATTATGACAACTGAGCCTAAATTTGTACCTAGTAATGCCGCTAAAATAAATATTGATGATTTTTCAGCAAAAGTAAGATTAGTTGATTGCGTTGGATATATTATTGACGGGGCTAAAGGATATGAGGATGAAAATGGCCCTAGAATGGTTCATACGCCTTGGTATGAAGAGTCTATTCCTTTTGTAGAAGCTGCGGAGATAGGAACAGAAAAGGTAATAAAAGATCATTCGAGTATTGGTATTTTGGTAACTACAGATGGCTCTATTGGAGAATTTGAAAGGAATGTTTATGTAGATGCTGAGCAAAGAATTTCAGGTGAACTTAAAGATATTGGAAAACCATATATAGTAATTTTAAATTCAACGCATCCAATGCTTCCGGAAACCGAAAATTTAGCCGAAAAATTAAAAAATGAGTATAATGTTCCAGTTATACCAATGAATATTGATAATATGAGTGAAAGAGATGCTTATAATATTTTAAAAGAGGCATTATATGAATTTCCAGTTACTTGTATAGATGTTGAAATGGCAGATTGGGTTGCTTGTTTAGATGTTAATAATTGGTTAAAAAAATCATATATTTCTTCTATTAAAGAAAGTATTCATGAAATAGACAAATTAAGAGATATTGATCAAATAATAGATAATTTTCAAAATTGTGAGTATATAGAAAAGGCATATTTATCAGAAGTAGATACTGCAACTGGTAATGTTAAAGTTAAATTGAAAACTCCAGATAATTTGTATAATGATGTTTTAAAAGAAATAATTGGTGTTGATATAACTAGTAAATCTCAATTGCTAAGTATGTTTCAAGATTTAAGTGTTGCTAAAAAGGAATATGATCAAGTAAAAGATGCTTTAAAGATGGTAAAACAAACAGGATACGGGGTAGCTTCTCCAACTTTGTCTGATATGTCTTTAGATACACCAGAAATTATTAAGCAAGGAAGTCGTTATGGTATAAAATTAAAGGCTGTTGCCCCATCTATTCACATGATTAGGGTTGATGTTGAAAGTACATTTGAACCAATAATTGGTTCAGAAATACAAAGTAAAGAATTGATTAATTATTTAATGAAAGATAAAGAGTCAGAAAGTGAAAATATATGGAAAAGTGAAATATTTGGAAGAAGTTTAGATGTTATTGTTCAAGAAGGAATTCAAGCAAAATTATCTTTAATGCCGGAGGCTGTTAGATATAAATTAAAACAAACATTATCAAAAATAGTAAATAAGGGTTCGGGAAATTTATTTGCGATAGTTATTTAATAAAAATATTACCAACCTATGAAAAATAAAAATAATTTAATATAAAAATAGTATTTAAAAGTGTAAAAACCCTTAAAATATATTGATTTTTCTAGTTAAACATGGTACCATGTAAATGTAAGCAAGATAGCTTAACACATAATAAGGGAGGTATACAAAATGACTAAACAAAATTTAGTAAATTATATTGCAGAAGAAACAGGAATGACTAAAGCAGATGCAACAAGAGCTTTAGATGCTGTATTAAACGGAATTGTAGAAGGTTTAAAAACAGAAGGTAAAGTAACTTTAACTGGATTTGCTACTTTTGCAGCTCAACACAAAGATGCTAGACAAGGACGTAATCCTAGAACTGGTGAAGCTGTAACTATTCCTGCAAGAACAGCTGTTTCAATTAAAGCTGGAGCAAAATTAAAAGATGCATTAAACTAAGGTGAATAACCTTTTTTTAATGTATAATTGGAGATGAATGAATGTTTGAAACTGCTATAAAACTTTTAAATAAAATAAATAGTTATGGATATACTGCATACATGGTTGGAGGATATCCTAGAGATTTATATTTGAAAAGAACATTTACTGATATAGATATATGTACTGATGCTACGCCTATGGAGTTACATAAGATATTTCCAGAGATAGTGACAACAAATTCAGAATATGGATCAGTTACAGTAATTTTTGAAAAAACAAAATTTGAAATAACAACGTTTAGAAAAGAATTTAAATATAAAGATAGTAGAAGACCAGAAAAAATAGAATATGTAGATACTTTAGAAGAAGATATAAAAAGAAGGGATTTTACAATAAATACTCTTTGTATTGATAAAGAAGGTAATCAAATTGATTTAATTGGTGCTAAACATGATTTAGATAATAAAATAATTAGAACAGTTGGTAATCCTAAAATAAGACTAAAAGAAGATGCTCTTCGCATTTTAAGGGCAATAAGATTTGCCACAACTTTAAATTTTTCATTAGAACCAAAGTTAAAAAATTATATTCGTAAGTATGGTCATAATTTAAAAAAACTTTCAAAAGATAGAAAAAAGGAAGAGCTTGATTTAATATTTTCAAGTCCTAATAAAGCATATGGTATAGAATTATTAATAGATTTAAAATTGGCTGATTGTTTAGATATTCCTAATTTAAAAAAAATAAAAATAACTCCATCTATGCTTGTGACATGGTCACAGTTAAATGCATTAGATAAATATAATTTTAATACAATTGAAAAGGAAAGTATTATAAAAATTAATGAAGTTAAAGATAAAAATTTATTAGATAACCATACTTTATATAATTATGGGTTATATATTTGTACATTGGCTGCAGAGTTAAATGATATTGATAAAAAAATGATAAATAAAATATATGCTGAAATGCCAATTAAAAGTAGATTAGATATCGCACTTTCACCTATAGAAATATGCAATATATTAAATAAGGAAGCTGGGCCTTTTTTAAAACCATTATTGAAAGAAATAGAAAATGAAATTTTAGAAGGTAATATTAAAAATACAAAAGAGGATATTACTAATTATATATTAAATAATTAAGCCATATTGGCTTTTTTCTTTTAAAAATATTGGAAATGTATTTAATTTAAGATATAATAAATTTTAAGGTGATTGAAATGACAGGCAAAATATTAGAATTATTACAAAATGGGAACATTATGATACCAACGGTATTATTACAAAATTATAAATATTTAAAAATAACTGATAAAGAATTAATAATACTTATATATTTAATTGGTAATCCTGAATTTGATCCAGAAAAAATATCAAAAGATTTAAATATAAAATTACCTGATACTTTAAAATTAATAGATAGTTTATCAAATAAAGAAATATTAAAAATATCAGTAAAATCAGGAAAAATATGTGAAGAATATATTGATCTTACTGGATTATATAAAAAATTAACTATGTGCATAATAAATGAAAAAGAAGAAAAAGAAAAAAATACAATATATGATAAATTTGAAAAAGAGTTTGGAAGAACATTAAGTCCTATGGAGTATGAAATAATAGGAGCTTGGCTAGATGGAAATTACAGTGAAGAGTTAATTGAACTTGCTTTAAAAGAAGCTATTTATAACGGGGTATCTAATTTAAGGTATATTGATAAAATTTTATCTGAATGGTATAAAAAGGGAATAAAAAATTCAAATGATATAGCAAAGCAAAGGGAAAAGAGAAATAAAAAACCAAAGAAAGAAGTATTTGAGTATGATTGGCTCAACGAAAATGATTGAAAATTATTTAGATAAAATTATTCCAAATCCTAAATGTGAGCTCAATTATAATAAAGATTATGAATTGCTTTTAGCTACTATGTTGAGTGCTCAGACAACTGATAAAAGAGTAAATGAAGTAACTAAAGTATTATTTAATAAATATAAAACATTAGATGAATTATCAAAAGCTGATATAAAAGATGTAAAAAAAATAATTAGACCATTAGGAACTTATAATATAAAATCATACAATTTAATTAATATAGCTACAAAATTAGTGAATGATTATAATGGTCAATTACCTAATAATAGAGAGTATTTAGAAAGTTTATCAGGAGTAGGAAGAAAAACAACGAATGTTGTTTTATCAAATATTTTTAATGTTCCTTGTATTGCTGTGGATACACATGTTTCTAGAGTTAGTAAAAGATTAAATTTAGCTAGTGAAAATGATGATCCATTGAAAATAGAGGTTAAATTAAACAAAAAATTTAAAAAAGAAAATTTAAGTAAAATACATCATCAATTAGTTTTATTTGGTAGATATTATTGTAAAGCTAAAAATCCTAAATGTGAAAGTTGTGAATTAAAATTAATTTGTAATTATTATAAAAAATTATCATAAAAAAAAGGAAATTGATAATTTATGTCGTATATTAATATATGAAAGGGTAAAATCCCTTTCTAGAAAGGAGTCATCTTATTATTATTCTTCATTAAAAGAAAAGGCTTATTATTTTATTGTATTCTAAGAAAAAAGGAACTTTGCGTTCCTTTTTAGTTTAATTGACTGTTACTGTTCTAGTTAGTGTTGTTACAACTTCATTTTGATATGTAACTTTATAAGTAAATGTATAAGTTTCACCAGCTGTAGAACCAACTACTTCTTTCCAATTGCTTAGAACTGTTTTACTTGCATCTTGAACAGTTAAAGTAATTTTAACATCACTACTTTTAGTTATGTCTTCACCATCTAAGCTGACTGAAACTGAAGGATCGGTGTAATTAGTTGGTGCGGTTAGTGTATCGTTAGATTTACCATTTAAAGTAGCTTTAACATCACTTACAGAGCCACCTTTATATTCTGCAGTAGTTTCAGTTCCAGAACTTTCAGCTCCTTTAAAATTAGTATAAGTAGATTTAACTACAATCTTTTGTGTTCCTGTTGGAAGTTTAACAGAAGCACTATTTTCACTAGTTGTTGTAAGTAGTGAAAGACCTGTAGATGTTTTAGCATATACATTATAACAAACACTACCTAATGTTTTATTGTTAACAGACATTACGTAAGATAAATAAGTATTTTGGTCTTTAGAAAGCGAAAATGCTTTATTAATAAGTGGACTCCAATAACTATTATTTAAAGCATCTGGTGTACCAATACCTTTCCAAGTTACAGTAGCTTTACTACCTTGTATAGATGCTTTTAAATCGCTAACATTTGATAAAGTATTAAATCTAGCTGATACTTCAGTTGGTTTACTACTTTCTTTAAATAATTCAGTTGTTTTTATAGAATCAGGTGTGTTTTCACTTGGTAACATTGAATAGCCTGTATATTTTTCAACTGTAACTTCAACAACACCACTTGGTTTTGAGAATGTTTTATCTTTAGTAAAGAAATTTTTAGCAACTGCTTGGAATAATTTAGCATTTTGACTTGAACCAAATTTATTATATCCATCTTTCCATGAATTATAACCATACCAAACAGAAATAGCATATTCAGAATTATATCCTGCAAACCATAAATCATTTACGGCATTACTTGGTAGATTGTGAGCTGCCATAAATTTAGAGTCAAAGTTTGTAGTACCTGATTTAGCTGCAAATTGCGAATCATTAATATTGTTATATTTTCCTAGGGCATTCTGTCCTGTATCAACTAGCATATCAGTTACCATATAAGCTGTTTCAGCACTCATAACTTTAGTTTTCTTATAATTATTTTTATAAACTTTACCAGTTTCATCAAATTCAACTTTGGTAAATGTATGTGGTTCATTATAAACGCCATTATTACCAAATGCAGCATAAGCAGCGGCAACAGTCATTGGCGATTCACCAACTTTTTTCTGACTATCACCATAACCACCAATAGAGTGTGCTTCATGAATTTTACCATTACTTGCAACTTCAGGTGATAGACCTAGTTTTGTTACAAAATCTTTAATATCAGAATTTTTAACACTTTGGAATGTTTTTAAGGCTGGAATATTTCTAGATTCAATTAAAGCTTGTCTTATTGTAATAATTCCTTTGTAATTACCATCCCAGTTGTTAATTTCAGTTCCATCACTATAAGTATGTTTATCATCAATAATAGGATGATCAGTATTCCATCCATTATATTCAATGGCAGGTCCATAATCATAAAGTGGTTTAGCAGTAGAACCAATTTGTTTATATATACCAGTTGCATAATTTAAGTTTTTAGCTCCTGTTTGATTTCTGCCAGAACCGATTGCGACAATAGCTCCAGTTTTAGTTTCCATAGCAATAATGCCGGCTTGAACTTTGTCGTTTTCCCATGTGTAGTTAGTTCCGTTCATAATTTTAGTTACTTCATCTTGTTTACTTCTATTCATAGTTGTATAAATTTTCATAGAATATGAATATGGGTCATATCCAGTTTTTTCACTAACTTCTTCTGCAACTCTATCAATAAATCCTTGATAATTAGCATTACTTGTATTAGCACTTCTACCTTTAATTACAATTTTATCAACAGTCATTTTTTTAGCTATGTTATATTCTTCATCTGTTATATAACCATGTCTTTTCATTAATTTTAATACAAGCAATCTTCTTGTTTCTGTTTTATCAGGATTAATATTTGGATCATATGAAACAGGTGATTGGAACATACCAGCAATCATGGCTGCTTCAGATAAATTTAAATCTTTAGCTTCTTTATTAAAGTATGTTTCAGCTGCTTGTTCAACACCATATGCACCACTACCCAAATAATATGAATTAACATAAAATTCTAATATTTCTTCTTTAGAGTAGTTAGGTTCTATTTGAAACATTGAAATATAGATATCAGTAAACTTACGTTTAATACCATCTAATCCGTTAGCAACATTAGATGTATATTGGTTTTTAGAAACTTGCATTGTTAGTGTTGATGCACCACCTGCATTTTGTCCTAGTACTTGACCAAAAGATGCTTTTAAAAAACGTGGAAGGTCAAAACCATTATGTTCAAAAAATCTTGAATCTTCGGTAGCTACAATTGCATTAACTAACTCTTCGCTCATTTGACTATAAGTAATTTTTTGCCTCATTTGTTTACCTAATTTTGCATAAACATTACCATCACTATCAAGTAAGGTACTTGCTTCTTTAGTATATAGTTTATTTGGATTAAATTTACCAGCAGTTGTTGCGATAAAAATAAAGAATGCAATACCTGCAATAATACATAATAGCATTAAAATTAAAAAGACTAATAAAATTTTTTTACCAAATTTCTTTTTCTTTTTACCTTTTTTAGCCATATTTTCACTTCTTTCTGCTAAAGCTTTTTTACTTGGCTTTATTTTTAAATCTGCTTGATTAGTAATGCCATCAATCGCTTTTTGTTCGTCTTTTCTTTTGTCAAGTTTGTTTTTCCACTTGATAAAAGGTATAAACCATATTAAATTAATTAGGATAAATATTACTAATGCCACTAGAAAATTAACAACAAATGTCCCAATTAATAAAATAATTATGGATAAAATTAATATAAGTAAATTAAATTTATCTTTTTTAAAAAAAACAGTTAAATCATTCATATGCTACCTCCATTAAAATAAAGTTTATCAACAATTTCTAAATAATCAACTCTAGGATTATATTTGTCTAAAATTATAAACCCATTTTCTTCGAAATATGAAATTGGTATAGATTTTCTAGTTGTATCATTTAAAAAATTAATTAAATTTTCCACTGAAAGGTAAAAAGTTTTATTAATAGTTGTAAATCTAACAATTAGAAAACCAATTCCCCCATGTTTATAAATTTGTTTTAAATGTTTTATTTGATGAGAATGTATGTTACTTAAGGGAAAAGATGTTTTTAATTTAGTTTCTTTAGCTTCAAAATCAATATATTTTCCTTTATATACACCATTATAATCGGTAGTTGATGGTGTTCTAAAATATCCTTCTTTTATTACAGCTTCTAGTCTTGATGGATAATTAACTTTTGAAATAGTAATAGGAGTTGGTTTTTTGTAAATAACAGCAATGTCATTAACGAGATAATATTCATTGCTTGCTTTTAAATCATCTTCTAAACTCATCCCTCTATTAGCGTAGCTATTTATATTTTTAAAATTGCTCCCTGTTATTCTCTTCATATTAACACCATTACAATTATACTATATTTTACACAAATTAACAAATGAAAAATGTAAAGTTCTAAATATGACAAGCTTTGTCGAAATCATACGTTTTAATAAAGTTAAATGTTATTATAAAAATGGTGATAAAATGAACATTAATACTGTAAATAATATATTTAATGAAATGTTAAAAGATGTAAAGTATTTAAAAATAAAATCAAATATAATTCAAATAAATAGTTGTTCAAAGAAAAAATAAAGAGTAAAATTATTGCATAGGTGAGGTATATGGTTAAATTATTTTATCTTTTTATAGTATATGCAATATTAGGTTGGCTTATGGAAGTTATGATAGTGTCAATACATAAGAAAAGTTTATCTGCAAGAGGATTTTTAGTGGGTCCTTGGTGTCCTATTTATGGTTTTGGTGCTGTATTTATAACTTTATTTTTAAAAAAATATAATAATGACTTATGGGCACTTTTTGTAAATTCATTTTTATTAGGCTCTATATTAGAATATTTTACAAGTTATATTATGGAAAAACTATTTAAAGCACGTTGGTGGGATTATAGTGATCACAAATATAACTTAAATGGAAGAATAAGTTTAACAACATCATTAGGATTTGGTGTATTAGGTGTTATTGTTGTAAAAATATTTAATCCATTTTTTATGAAATTTCCAAATAGTATATCACCAGTTATTTTTAATATTATTATGATTTTAATATTTATTATCTTTTTATCTGATGTTGTATTTTCATATACAGTTATTAGTCGTATTAAAAAAATTAGTAAAGATCAAAAAGATATAACTGAAATATCCACAGATGAATTAAAAAAAGCACTTAAAAATAAATCATACTTTAATAGAAGGTTGTTAAATTCATTCCCTAATTTAAAATTTAATATTAAAAATTTACAAAATAATGATATAATGAAGTAAATTAGGAGGGGCTTATATGTTAAAAAGAAAGGAATTAGATTTTTCATCGCTTCCAAAAGCAATTCAAGGCATGACAGAAGATGATACAAATGCAGCTGCAATAATTGATGAATTAATTGCATTTAAAGGTGAAAGTAGAACACTTGCGACTTTAATTTTATTAGATGATATGAATATAAGGGGTATTCAAATTTATCAACTTTATAAATTATCAAATAAAAATATTGATAAATTTTATAATAATATTATTAATATGAAAGAAGAAGATATATTAAATTTAAATGTTTCGTGTGCACCTGTATGTGCTTTTAAGGCTTTATTTTCAGGAAATATTCATGAAAGAAAAGAAAAATCAGAAAAATATTTATTTACAACTGATGAAAGGGAAAAATATACTAAAATAGTTAAAGAAAAAAATGAAAAATTAAAAGATTTTAATCCAAGTATAAATACAAAAGATGCCTTAAAAATAATTGATGATAATGGATTTATATTAGGTTATGAAAAAACATATAAAAATAATGAAAATAAAAAAATAATATATCGTGTTTTTTACAATAAATATAAAGATATAATATACACTCATTCATTAGAAAATATATTTCTTTGGGGTGCATCTAAATTAAATGCTGTGAGAGAGTCAAAAAATAACAATTGCAAAAAAAATTCTTGTAATGCTTATTACAATGTTCCAAGTGTTGTTGGTTATAATATAGAACTTAAACAACACCCTTTTAAAACATATAAAAGTATAATTCAAAATAATGAAAAATATATAGAAAATATACAAAAAAATTATTATGATAATAATCTTTTTCCAATTATTGAAACAGTAACAAGTATGAAATACAAAGAAGAATATCCATCATATAAAGCTTGTGTAGTTGCGTCAATTTATGATTTATTAACGTTTAATGAGACATATAAACATTTGGATGCTGGTTTAAAAAAAATATATAAACCATTATTAGATTCTGCTTCTGATAAAGCATATGATGAAATTATAAGTCACCTAAATTCAGATGAAGGAATTGAAATAGCAATTGATTTACAAAATATTTTAGGTATAAGCTTAGATAAAACAAAATTGTTTATGGCGAAAGATAGATATTGTGAAAAAAATGGTCATGAAGTAACTTTTTCTGAAACTAAATTTATAAGTAAATTAATATCAGATAATCCTTGGACGAAAGATATAAATAAAAGAATCATTAAAATATTGGGTCATGAAATAGAACCAGTTCATAAAGGCTAAAAAGCCTTTTTTATATGCTTAAATTTAGAAGTTTCATGAAGAATCATTATTAAATTATTAAAATTTGTATAATGAAAATATCAAATTTATCAAAAAAACTGCTTAATTTTATTAAATTAGCAGTTTGCTTGTATTATTTAATTAATATATAATCTCAGTAAAGAAAGGAAAAAGTGCACCAAAATAAGATATAAAAAATATTAAAATCGTTTTTTTGTATAACCACTCCAATACTTAACAATGAACTTAATCAAACCCATTTTGGTGCATATCTCTCACTTTATTTTATATCTAAAGGAATGATTAAGTTATCTCGTCTTAAAGAAGCATTAGCTTCTTTTTTCAATATAGTAAGCATAATATTCTTCTAAAGTAATATCATTATTATGTATAATTTTGGCTGCTTTTTTTCCGACATATCTGTAGTGCCAAGATTCATATTTATATCCTGTAATATCTTCTTTATCTTTAGGAAATCTTAAAATAAATCCATACTTATAAGCATTTTCTTTAAGCCATTTAGCTTCATTAGTATTATCAAATTTATCACTTATTTCATTTAAATCTGTACATAATCCAGTTTGATGTTCTGAATATCCAGGTCTAGCTGAGTAAATATCAGCTGCTTCTTTGCCATCACGTTTAACATAGTTATTATATAAGGTATTTTGATAGTTATAATTTCTAAAAGATGACATATTATAAATAGTTATATTATCAAGTTTAGCACCATCAATCATTTCCATTAAAGCATTAGCAGCTTCTTTTCTCATTTTATTATTTGTTCCTTTATTATATTGCCCAGTCAAAGTAACTAAATCACTAGGAGTATAATTAGAACTTAAATGATAAAATTTATTAACTAAAACTAAATTTTCATCATCTAAATTACTATCAATTAGTTCACTATAAAATCCCAAATCAGCTTTAGAATTAACAATACTAATTATTTTTTTAGAACTTACATTATGACTATTTCCATAATCTAAATAGCGGGCTACATTTTCATTAATATAATATTTTTCAGAAACTAAATTAGCAAGTAATTTAGAAGCAGGGTAGTTCATTAAATCATAATTAGAATTAATAATAGTAATTATATCTTCTAAATTAGCTTTTTTATTTTTTGAATAATAAGTTATATATTTTTTAAAATTTTTTTCTTTATAATTTTTATAATTTAAAATATTAATTATATTTTTATCATAACCTAATTTTAAAATTAAATTATAATCATTCTTTGATACTTTATTACTAATAATTTTTATTTCTTTTTCACTATATCCTTTCTTTTTAAATGAATCATTTTCTTTAAAAAAGATAAAAAATGATAAGAAAAAAATCAATATTAATATAATAAATATTTTTTTCATGATAACACCTTACTTATCCAAATAATATGCATAATATTCATCATATGTTAAACCACTTTTATAAACTTTTAGAGCTAAATCTTTTCCAACATATCTATAATGCCATGATTCATAGTTATAACCAGTAATTGTTTCTTTGTCTTTTGGATATCTTAAAATAAATCCATATTTATAACAATTTTCATTTAGCCATTTAAAGGCATCAGTGTTTTCAAATGTATTCATATTTGCTCCAGGTGTGAATATGTCTAATGAAAGACCAGTTTGATGTTCTGAATAATTTGGACGGGCTGCATATTTATCTGCATAATCTTGTCCCTTTTTATCTTCATATTCATCATATATTTCTTTTTGTGAGTTATAGTCTCTATAAGAAGAATTTACAATCAAAGTAATTTTATCTTTTTTAGCGGCATCACTCATCTCTTTAAATGCTGAATAAACATCTTTTCTAATACTGTTTCCAGCATAGGCATACCAATTACTCATTTCAACAATATCATCGGGAGCATATTTATCTGGTAAAGAAGTATATTTATTAACCAAAATGGCATATCCTTTTTTCATATCAGCCATTTTAGTATTGGTATATGCCTTATTATTAGCTCCAACATTTACTAAGGAAACGACTGAACTATAATCGACTTTTTTATTTTTATATATTTTATCAATATATTTTATATATTTATCATAATTTTTCCAAATAAACCATTTTTCTTTAACAAGCGGTATAAAATCATCTTCATATTTGTTATTGATTGCATATTCAATATATTTTTTATCAAGTTTTAAAATTTGATTAATTTCTTTTTCGCTATATCCAACTTTATCCAGTTTATATTCATAACTAGTATAGTATTTATATAAATTAATACCAAAGATTGTACCAATAACAAGTAGAATAATTATAACAAAAACAACAATAACATTTTTTTTCAAACGACGTTTATAATGCATATCTATCACCAATACTAATTATAGCAAAATAGACAAATTAATACTATACAAAACTTAAAATAAATGTTACAATTAACTTGTATATTAGCAGAGGGTGGTTAGGTGAAATATTTAGGGTTAGATTTAGGTACAAGAACACTTGGAATCTCAATTTCCGATACAACAAAAACCATTGCCACAACATATGGAACTATTCGTTTTAAAGATGATGATTATGATACGGCTATAAACGAATTAGTACCCATTATACAAAAAGAATCTATTGAATTATTTGTATTGGGTTTTCCTAAAAATATGAATGGTACAGTAGGCCCGCGAGCATTAACAACATTAGAATTTAAAAAAAAATTAGAAGATTTTTTTCACATTCCTGTTGAAATGCAGGATGAAAGATTATCAACAAAAGAAGCTAGTGGTTATATGATAAAAGCTGATATGTCTAGAAAAAAAAGGAAACAAAAAATAGACAGCTTAGCTGCTAATATTATTTTGCAAACATACCTAGATAGAAGAAAGGAATGATAAAATGGTAGAAAATAATGATGTAAATATTAAATTTAAAGCGATTGATGATGAAGGAAGGCAATTAGATTGTGAGGCATTATTTTTATTTGAATCACCTGAAACTAAGAAAAATTATATTGTGTATACAGATCATTCAATAGATGATGAAGGAAATACTAAAGTGTATGCTTCAATTTATGAACCATCTGATTTAAAAACAGATGAGGATAATGAATTTGCAGCTTTACCACTAAAACCAATCGAAACAGATAAAGAATGGAAAATAATCGAAACTATCTTAAATGAAATGCAATCTCAAATGGAATCAGCTAGTTCTGCAGAGTAGGTTTTTACTTTGAAAAAAGTTCGTAAGTTTTCACTAAGTAAATTCTTACTCTTTTTAGTGCTCCTAGTAATTGTATTAGTATTAATTTTAATAGGTATATATAAATATCAAACAAGTGCCATAAGTACAAATACCGATATAAAAACAATTACTGTGGACAAAGGAGATAATTATTTCACGATTGCAAGTAAATTAAAAGAAAACAATTTAATTCGCTCAGAATTATTTTATAAATTATATTTAAAATTCGCAAAACCATCTGGTTTAATTAATGGTAAATATGATTTGAATGAAGCCATGAGTGTTCCAGAAATTGTTAAAATTTTAAGTGATAAAAACAATCAAAAAGATAGTACAATAAAATTAACATTTAGAGAAGGTTTAACTATTAAACAAATGGCAAAAATTGTCGAAGAAAAAACAAATATAAAACAAAATGATTTTATAAATAAAATAGCTGATGTAGATTATTTAAAAGAATTACAAAATGATTATTGGTTCTTAACGGATAGTATTTATAACGATAAAATATATTATCCTTTAGAAGGCTATATGTTCCCTGATACATATCACTTTGAAGAAAAAGAACTAACAATTGATGGTATAGTTCGTAAAATACTTGATAATACATCAAATAAATTAACTCCGTATAAAGAAACTTTAACAAATGGAAAATATAATGTTCATCAAATTTTAACTCTCGCTTCAATAGTAGAACTTGAGGCAGTTACAGATTCAGATAGAGCTTTAGTTGCTGGAGTACTTTATAATAGACTTAATAAAGGATGGACATTAGGCTGCGATGTTACAACATATTATGCTTCTAAAAAATTATTAACAGATACATTAACTAAGGATGATTTGAATAGTTGTAATGGTTATAATACTAGATGTTCTACAATGGTTGGACTTCCAGTAGGTCCAATAGATAATCCAAGTATAAGTTCTATAAAAGCAGCCATTAATCCAACAACTAGTGATTATTATTATTTTGTAGCTGATACTAATAAAAAAGTTTATTTTACAAAATCAAGCACAGAGCATGCACAAATAATTGCGAAACTAAAAAAAGAGGGTATATGGGCAGCTTAACTGAATTAGAAGAATATGCTAAAAAAGAAAATGTTCCAATTATTCAAAAAGATGGTTTAAATTTTTTGATTAAAATAATTAAAGAAAACAATGTAAAAACAATTTTAGAAATTGGTACAGCTATTGGCTATTCAGCTATTAATATGGCTAAAATCAATAATGAAATAAAAATTACATCCATTGAAAGAAATTTAAAAATGTATAATGAAGCAGTAAAAAATGTTCAGGAATATAATTTAAATTCACAAATATCATTAATATATGGTGATGCATTACAAACAGAAATAAAAGGTAAGTATGATTTAATTTTTATAGATGCAGCAAAGGCTCAATATATTAAATTTTTTGAAATATATAAAGAAAATTTAAATAATAATGGAATTATTATAACTGATAATTTGAATTTTCATGGTTTAACTAAACATCCAGAAGAAATTAAAAGTAAAAATTTAAGGGCTCTTGTTAAAAAAATAAATTTGTATAAGGAATTTTTAAAAGAAAATAAATCATATATTACAACGTTTTATGAAATAGGTGATGGTATTGCCATTAGTAAAAGAAAAGGGGAATAAAATGGATATAAAAAAAATGAAGGCTAAAGCTAGAAAAAGTTTAAAAGGAAATTATCTAACTATTATTTTAGTGTTTTTAATATACATGATATTTAATTCTATATGTTTTGTAGTAGCAAATATTATAAAAGAATCTGCAATGAGTGTTTTTTTACAATTGATAGTTACTGGTTTAATTTATATGGGATTTCTTCAAATAATTATAAAAGTGGCTCGTGGGAAGAAAGCCAAGGTTGAAGAATTATTTACAAGAACAGATTTGTTTTGGAGATGTACGGCATTAACAATAGTATTTTTATTTATAAATGTTATTTGTGGCTTGTTAGAATATACGGCAGTAAATTCATTAAGTGTTTTTCTTTCATATCAAGCTGAATTAAATATTTTATTATCATCATTTATGATAGTTATTGGAATTATATTAAGTATTGTAATTGCAGTGTTTTGGATTGTAATTATGCTTTATTTTTCTCAAAGTTATTTAATTTTATATGATAATGAAGAAATGCCACTAAAGGAAATATTTGAAAAAAGTATGGATATGATGGATGGTCATAAGATTGATTATATTATGTTATGTTTAAGCTTTATAGGTTGGATAATTTTAGGTATTTTTACATTTGGTATTTTATATTTTTGGTTAATACCTTATATCTATGTAAGTTTAGTTAATTTTTATGATGAAATTAAAGCGGG
>CAVDHX010000065.1:0-2791 GCA_963609095.1 Sphaerochaetaceae bacterium
TTTTTTATATAATTTGTCACTAAAAAAAGTACAAAAGTACTTTATTTTTCTTTTTCACTCATAGAAGCAACTTCTAATTTCTTATCGTTATGAATTAAAATTAAACTTCCTTTAGTTTGATATGATAAATCATTTTCATATTCAATTTCAAAATTATAAACATAAGCTTTTTCATCAGTATTATCACCATATTTATAAGAAGATTGTTCTACTTTAGTAACAGTTACGTTTTTAACAATAGGAAGTTCTTGTTTACGATTACCATAAACATTACTTTCAACTGATTTATACATACCTTCCATAGCATATTTTTTAAAATCAGTCACATAGCTTGAATAAACAAATTCAGTGCCACCAACATCATTTTTACTAGTCTTATTATCTAAATTAAAGAAATCAGCAATAAACATTTGACTAACTAGTTCAGCATATTTTTCTTCATCAATATTATCTTCACTTAATACTTTATCTAATTTTTTAAATAAACTTTTATAATAAGAAGTAGCATTAGCTTTTAAATTATAACCATAACCTTCAATAGTATCAACAGATTTTACTTCCTTTGTTTTAGTTTTAGAAAAATATTTATTAAAAATTAAACATCCACCAGCAATTATCAAACCAAATAATATAATTACAATAATCACTCTTTTAATATTTAATTTACGTTTTCTAGCCCTCATTTTTGTCCTCCTTTTATTACTTTATTTGACTCTTCAGTCTTTTTAACTAAATCATGAACAATTATATCATTAGAAACCGCAATAGCATCTTCTGCCTTTTTAGAATATTTACTAATATAGTCAGAACTAATAACCGCATTTTCATCAAAAATGACTGCTTGACCATTTTGATTATCATAATACATTTTATCAGTTATCCAATTACCATTAGGGAATATTACATAATGATCATCAGTACTAAATACATCATGACCTAATGCATATTTATCTTTAATACCAAGCATATTTCCTAAAGTTGGTAAAACATCATACATACCAGTTACTGTAGTAATCTCTTTATTAATCTTCTTTCTAAGCTCTTCATCTTTTGTCCAAATAATAAATGGTACTTTACGATTAATTTCATAATCATATTTAGTAAATTCTTTATATTCAGGATCATCCTTAGAACGCTTAGAATCAGTTTCAGGATTATAATTATAATAATAATCATACTCATTACGTTTTATTTTCGCATCATGATCACCATAAATGACTAAAATAGTATTATCCCATAATCCTTCTTTATCCATTTCTTCAACAAACTCACCAATCGCACTATCCGCATAATGAGCAGTTGTAAAATATTTACCTAAAGTTGTACCTTTTAAATAATTGTTAGTAACTTCTTCAGTTGTTCCATCTTCATTTGTCTTTGTATAGTGATATGTTAAATCTAAATCAGTATTATCACCAACACCATCAAATGGCGTATGATTAGAAAGCATAATAAGAAGTCCATAAAACTTATCATATTTACTAGATATTTTCTTAATCTTAGGTACAGATTGTTTAAAGAATGACTTATCAGAAAGACCCATACCAATAATATCATCTAATTTATAATCTTTATCATAGTAATAAAATTTATCATAACCTAATTTCTTATGCATTACTTCTCTATTCCAGAAATTACCTTTATTAGCATGCATACTAAATACATAATAATTCTCTTCCTTTAAAAATTTCTGAATAGATGGATATTCCCTATCCCAATAACTAACAAATACAGTACCACTACTTGCAGGAAGAAGCGATGTACTATAAGTAAACTCAGAGTCACTACTAGTACCAACACTTTCTTGAGAGTAGAAATTAGAAAAATACATTCCTTCACTAGCTAACCTTTTCAAATTAGGAGTTAATTCTTTACCATTAATTTCAGTACTTAGTAAATAATTTTGAATACTTTCCGCATGAATAGCAATTACATTTTTACCCTTAAAAATATTACTATATTCATTTTCTTCTGTAGTAGTTTTATTATTTTTATAATATTGTCTAAACTCTTTAGCAGCCTTATCATAACCAAATAAAGGACTTATTTGTGGTTTTAAACTTGCAAACAAATCATTTCCTTGATAAGTATAAATACCAAATTTCATAACAACATATTCCCTGTTCCACTGCTTATATAATCTTGAAATATCAGTTCCAGTAAGCGTTGATACAAAAAAGCCTAAAACGATTGTAGCCGCAAGTAAACACTTTAAAAAACTAACCTTTAATTTTTTTTCTACCTTTATCTTACTATAATAATTTTGTTTTAATAATTTTTTATGAACAAAAATTAAAGTGATTGGTGCCCATATATAACAAAAATCTTTTACTTCCATTATAGTTTCCAAGGCATCACTTACTCCAGATATTTGTAAACTAGTAGCTAAAAGAGAAAAAGATGTAAACGAAATATAATTTGTATAATAAACCGAATTAATTAAACAAACTAAAGTTAAAATGATTTCCCATGTAATAAAATATTTAAACCGTTTCTTAGGTTTTATAAAATAAGCAAACGAACCAACAAATAAAATAAAAGCTAAATCAGCTAAAATAGGGCTAAAAGCCGTATAATTTTTAACCGTAAAAAAACGAATCATACACCCATTAATTAAGGATGTAATAATAAACGTTGTAAATAAAACATTATTTTTAAAAAAATAAATAATAGTCTCTTTTGTTTTATATAAAACTTCAACTAAATTTTGACTAAACTTTTTCATATTTCACCTCAATTACTTCTCCATTATAGCACTTTTTCAAAAAGAAAAAAAGTTATAATCAAAATG
>CAVDHX010000066.1:0-9268 GCA_963609095.1 Sphaerochaetaceae bacterium
ATATAAAAAAAGTTTGATTTAATTCAAACTATTGGCTATTTCTACAAATATTTCTATTGGTAGGGCTTCAGCTCTTACAGTTAAATCTAAATTATGTGTTTTTAATATTTTTTCTATTGTATTTAAATCATAGTTTTTTAGATTATTTTTTATTGTTTTTCTTTTTTGTTTGAAGGCATCTTTTATTAGTTTAAAAAAGACTTCCTCATTTACTTTTAATTTTTCTTCTTTTTTTGTAAAACATACTACTATGCTATCAACGTTTGGTTTTGGTATGAATACATTTTTACTAACATCTAGTAGTTTTTCCACATTATAATAGTAATTTAAAAATATTGATAGTGAATTATATTCTTTTGTATTTGGTTTGGCTTTAAATCTATTACCAACTTCTTTTTGAACCATGACTACTATTTTATCTATGTTTAGTTTGTCTTCTATGAGTTTTATTATTATTGGTGTTGTTATATAGTAGGGAAGATTGGCTACTACGTATATTTTTTTATAATCATATTTTTTTAAATCATTTTCAACATTTCTTTTTAAAAAATCACCATATATTATTTCTGTGTTGTTTTCAATGTTTTGCTCTAATATTGGTTTTAGTGTTTCATCTATTTCATAGGCAATTACGCTTCCTGCAACTTTACCCAGTTCGCTTGTTAGGGATCCTGCTCCTGGACCTATTTCTATTACTAATGTTTCCTTATCTATTTTTGATTTATTAATTATGCTGTGAATAATGTTTTTGTCCACAATAAAATTTTGTCCATATTTTTTTTTAAAGTTAAAGTTTTGATTTTTTAATGTATTACTTATTGCTTTTGGTGAGTATTCCATAATTTTTCCTCCAAGTTTATTATACTAAAAAAATGAAGTTTTAAAAACCCCATCTTTTAACGCTATATTTAACGTTTGAACTGGTTGTTTTGTTTATATCTGGGTCTGTTTCTGATTTATAAGCTAAGTCCATATGAACTATTCCGTTTGACCAAGCATTTCGCATTGCACTACCAGTATCTAAAACGATAGCATTGAAGGTTCCTAAATTAGGATTATTTACTTCTATTATTGTTCCACAAGGAAATTTATCTAAAGCTGCGGCGATGATACGTACTGTTCCATACTCATCATCTTGATATGTATTTCCATCTGTTGTTAAGCTGTGATAAGAGCCTGATTTTGTTTTACAATATAGTGTCCCTGTTTTTGAGCAACCTTCGCAGTCTGCACCGTAACCTGTCATTTTTCCTACGTATTCAGCTTCATCACCAGTTCCAATTCCGATTTCTGCATTTGTTGGACTTTCAACGACTTGTGTATTGTTTTCACTGTCAATATAGGCTAGTCCGTTATGCCCCTCTTGTTTTGTGATGGTTGTTCCAGTAGGAAGACTTTTGTTATAAGTTTTGACTGTATCATATTCTATGACTTTTGTTAAAGCCACAGAGTTTTTTGTCTGGTTTAAGTTTTTTACTTCAACTTTCTTTTCTGAAATTGGGTTACCAGAACTCAATAGCCCTGTTAAAATTAATGTTATTAAATATAAATTAACGCTTAATTTCCACAGGTGATTTTTATTCATATTTCACCTCATATTTCAAAATTGAAACCGAGTAGTATGATAACACCATTAAAGTTTTATGTCAAATTGATGGATTGCGGTTGTGGTTGTTGTGTCATATATTATATTTATGTCTATGTTTTTTAGTTCCGATATTTTTTGAGCTACGTATTTAATGTTTACTGGTTCGTTTTGATGACCTCTTAACGGTTCCGGGGTTAGATATGGACTATCCGTTTCTAAAAGAAAATTTTTTAAATCTAATGATTTTACTATTTCTTTTAGTTTTTTTTCATTTTTGAATGTTAAGACACCACCTATACCAAGTGTTATGTTTGATTTTATGAATTTTTTTGCCATTTCTAGACTTCCACTATAGCAGTGCATATGACATTTTGTTTCTTTTTCTTTATATTTTTCTATAATATTATATGTATCTTCGATTGCATCTCTACTGTGAATAACTATTGTTTTTTTATATTTATTGGCAAGGTTTATTTGTTTTATGAATAGCTGGAGTTGATTTTCTTTGTTTTCTTTGGTGTAGTGGTAGTCAAGTCCTATTTCTCCGATACCTACTACTTTGGGATGTGTTAGATATTTTTCTATTTTTTTTATATCATCGTCTTTATATGTATCAGCAAATTCTGGGTGAATTCCTATTGTTCCATAAATATTTTTATAATTTTCACATAAATAAATTACTTCTTCTATGTCTTCTGGTGATGCAGTTGATACTATCATTATGTTGTTTCCCATGTTTTTTATTATTTGCTTTGGGTTATCATAGTCATTTTTACTTATATGACAGTGCGTATCTATCATCATTTGAATCACTTCCTTTTTTTTATTAATTTATAATATTATTTCAATGTATCAAAAAAATAAGGATTTACCTTATAATTCATGATATTCATTATAGACTTCACTTTTAGGAATATTTCTTTCTTTAGCAACTTTTTTTATTGCTTCTTTTGGAATTAATCCGTCTTCTATATATAAATCTACATGCTTTTTTATGGTAATGTTTTCGAATGTTTTTTTCTTTGTGTTACCTTCTGTGATTATAACTATTTCTCCTTTTATGTTTTCTACTTGTTTTATCACGTTATCAATATCATCTCTAATGACTTCTTCATATCTTTTGCTTATTTCTCTAACGATTGCGATTTTTCTATTTTCAAATATTTCTTTTATGTTATTCAGTGTTTTTAATAATCTATGTGGGGCTTCATAAAAGGCAATAGGGTATGGCACTGTTTTTAATGATTCTAATTCTTTTTTTCTTTTGCTTTCTTTGCTATTTAGGAAGCCATAGAACATAAATGGTCCACCACTTAGTCCAGACATTACTAGGGCAGGTATTACTGCGGTTGGTCCTGGAAGGCAAACAACATTATAATTATGTTTAATGGCGTTATTTACTAATATAAAGCCTGGATCACTGATTACCGGTGTGCCTCTATCACTTACTACTGCAATGTTTTTTCCTTGATTTAGGTATTCAATTTCTTTTGTTTCGTTGTTTTCTTCGTTGTATAAATGGCTAGATATTAATTTGTTTTTAATATCATAGTGTTTTAATAATTGGTTTGTTGTTCTTGTATCTTCAGCGAATATAACATCTACTGTTTTTAGTATGTTTAAAGCTCTTATTGTTATATCTTCCATATTTCCAATTGGTGTTGGTACTATGTATAAAGTAGGGGAATTATCGTAACTTTTTTGTTTCATGTAATGTCACCTCATTTAAAATATTTTTGAATTTCTTTTGTATATGTTCCATCTTCATTATGAGAAAATAATGGTGGTAAGATTTTTAATCCTTTTTTTCCGTTTTTTTTGCCTTCAATTAATAGTATGTTAGCTTCTTTATTTTTTTTAGGATATATTAATCTTATTTTTTTTGGTTCTATATTATATTTTCTCATTTTCGTTAATATATCTATTAATCTTTCTGGTCTATGCACTAAGGCAAGGGTGCCTCCATTTTTTAGTAATTTTTTTGATGCGGAAAGTAGAATATCTAAATTTAAATTTATTTCATGACGAGCAAATGTTTTGTAATCACTTTTGTTTAATTTTGAATTATCTTTTATTTCAAAATATGGTGGATTACATGTTATTATGTCGTATGTTTCTGTTTCTGTATAATTTTTATAGTTATTTATATCGTCGTTGATTATTTCAATTTGATTTTCTTTTTTGTTTATTTGAATACTTTCTTTTGCCATTTGACTTACTTCTTTTTGTATTTCTATGCCAGTTATATGAGCTGATGTTTTTTGGGATAAAATAAGAGGAATAGGTGCATTACCACATCCTATATCTAGAATTTTTTTTGCCGATTTATTAAGTGTTACAAAGTTTGCTAATAGTATACTGTCTAATGAAAAGTTAAACATTTCGTTGTCTTGTATTATTTTTAGGTTTTCATAACCTAGCAAGTAATTAGTTACTTTCATTTTTTGTCGATTTCTACTATTCCATAGTCTTTGACATTTACTTTGTACTTTTGTCTTAATATATCTAATCCTATTATTGTTCCTTCACCATGTTCTGTTGATACTTTATCTCCTATTTTAAGCATATTTTTTCGGCATGAAAGGTAACATTCGTTTTCATATTTAAGACAGCACATTAATCTACCACATACTCCGTTTATTTTTGATGGATTAAGTGCGATGTTTTGATTTTTTGCTTGATTTATTGATACTGCATTTAAATCTTTTAAGAAACGAGCACAACAAAGTTTTTGTCCACATGGACCGTAACCGCCAATTGATTTGGCTTTATCTCTAATTCCTATTTGTCTTAGTTCTATACGAACTTTATATATGCTTGCTAATTCTTTAGCCAAGTCTCTAAAATCAATACGATTTGATGAGACAAATTTAAAAATTAATTTGTCACGGTCAAGCGTGTAGTTTGCTTCTACTATGTTCATTTCAAGTTTTTTTTCTGCAGCTATTTGACGACATTTTTTTAATGCCTTGGATGCATCTTTTTTATTTTTTTTATAATTTAGGTAATCTTTTTTTGTTGATATTCTTACTATATTTTTTATTTCCTCTTTTATTTTTTCTTTTTCTATTTTTATATTGGTTTGTACGACTGTTGCGAATTGAAGTCCTTGCTGGGTTTCAACTATGACAGTTACATTATTTTTTAATTTTAGTTTTCCAGGTGCATAATAGTGAATTCTACCTGTGGGCTGAAAATTTACTCCAACAACTTCAATCATTCTATTCCTCCTTCTAAACTTATTATTAGCTTATCCATTAGTAAATTTAAATTGGCATTATATTTTATATTTTCTTTTTGTTCAACTAATATGTTTATTTTTTTACATATATTTTCAATTGTATTTTTGTTAGCTATTTGCATAATGTTTTCTGTGCTTTCAAATATTTCCAGTTTGTTATTTAGTTTGTAATTTAATATATCTTTATAATATATTGTCATTATTTCATATGATAGTGATGTTGCTTCTTTTGTTTTTATATAATCATTCCATAGTTTATTTAAATAAAGTAGGGTATTTAAACCATTTTTTTCATAGTAATTTATGAATTCAATTGTTTTTTTTATCAATATATTTTCATCAATATCTAGTGCATTTTCCAATTTGATTATGTTTTTTATTTTTTCGGTTTCAGTGTTTGATTTCATTATTTCTGTTTCTTTTAATTTTAATATTTGACAGCGGGATCTTATTGTTGTTAAGACGTTATATATGTTATCTGTAAGTAAAATTGCGACTATATTTCCTTCGGGTTCTTCTAAAAACTTTAAAATTGAATTTGCGGAAGCTTTATTTAATCTTTCTGCATTTTTTATGATATATATTCTTTTGGTTCCAATGAGTGATTTGGTTGAAAATTCTTTTTGTAGGTCTTGTAGTTGTTCTTTTTTTATCCATTGTCCTTCTGGAGATATTATTTTTATTTCTGGAAAGTTAGATGAGTCTATTACTTCACACTGATGACATTCATTACAATTTTCTTGGTGTAATTTTTTTTGTGGACACAAAAGTGATTTTACAAAGGCCATTGTAAAATTAAAATAATCATAAAAACCGCCTGTTTCTATTAAATAGGCGTGTGAGTATTTTTCATTTTTTATGGCATTTTTTAGGATTTTATATACAATTGGTTGCTGGGTTTTATAGTCATCTAACATACTGCGGCCTCCTAGTAGATTACTAATCTTATTATTATTAAAAATATTATTGCAGGTATACTAAAGATGGTTATTAATGATATTGTTATAATATTTATTGGTATTATAGCAGTTGTTGGTGCAATAATATTATAACCATATAGCATAAAAAAACTCATTATTAATTTTTTTATAATTTTTAATAATTTATTGAATATTTTTATCATGAAGCACCTCAATAAATTATATAGTTTTTTTCGTTTTTTATGAAATTATAGTTCTATCTTCAATGGCCATTTCGAGTGTTAATGGGTCTATGTAGTCAATATCTGCTCCCATTGGTATTCCATGGGCTATTTTGGATATTTTTATTTTTTCATTTTCTAACATTTTTTTGATATAAAGTGCGGTTGTTTCTCCTTCAATACTTGGTTTGAAGGCTAGTATAACTTCATTTATATTTTCTTTTTTTATTCTATTTATTAGTTTGTCTATGCATATGTCTTCAGGATTAATTCCTTCTAAAGGTGATATCAGTCCTCCTAAGACATGATATAATCCTTTATATGTGCCTATTTTTTCAAATAAAACTACATTTTTGCATTCTTCTACGACACATAATGTTTTATTATCTCTTGAAGTATCTTGGCATATTTGACATGTTTCATCTTCAGTTAGACTTCCACAACGCTTGCAATATTTTATTTTTGTTTTTCCATCTTTAAGTGATTTTGAAAACATATTTATTATTTCTTCATCCATATTTAATGAGGCAAGAGCAAGACGTTCTGCTGTTTTTTCGCCTATTCCTGGATATTTTTTAAAGCATTCTATTAAGTTTAATATTGTTTTTGGATAATTCATTAGAAAAGACCTGGCATTCCTTTTGTGTATTTACCCATTTTTTGTTCTGTTTCGTTATCAATTTGTTTATTGACATCATTTACTGCAACTAAAATCATGTCTTGTAACATTTCAATATCATCTTTTTCTAGTTTATCTACGTCTATTTTTACTTCTATTACTTCTTTGGTTCCTTTTGCTTTTACTGTAACAAATGATGATTTTCCTTCGAAAGTTTTTTCATCTATAGATTTTTTTTCTTTTAACATATCATTTTGTAATTTTTGTGCTTGTTTCATCATTGCTTGTATATTCATATTTTTTTCCTTCTTTCTTTTAATTGTATTCTATTATATCTTCGAAAATTTTATTTATTTTTTCACTTGAATTTAATTCTTTAAAAATGTCATCAAGTTTAAATTTTTCTTCTTGATAATCAAACTTACGTAATTTATTGTTGAATTCTTTTTTTATTATTTCCCATTCATCTATGTCGGTTGCAATTAAATTATATTTTTTATTTAAAATTTTTTCAATAGTTTGCTCGATAATTATTAAATTTTCGTTAAATAATTCTGATAATCTTTTTGTTTTATAGACGAATATTAAATTAGTATCACTAGCTGCTTTTAATGTGCCGTCTAATATAATAGAAGCAGTGTGACTATATTCAGGATTTAAAAGCATATCATTTAATTTTTCAAGTTTTATAATTATTGCTTTTAGATTAGTTTTGTTAAATTTAGCTAGTGTATTATCTATTCTTATTTTTTTTATTTCATCTAATCTTTGATGTAATTTATTTTTTGTTTCATTTGATGGAACTATTTTTTTTTCATCTTCTTTATTATCTACTGTTTTTTCTTGAATTGGTTTGTTTTGTTGTTCTTTTATGTTTAATTTTTTTGTGTTTTCCACGTTTTTTATTTCTTTTCCCTCATTTTTGTGAGCATTTTTTACATTTTGTTCTAAATTACATGTTTTTTCTTGTGAATGTTCCTTTTTTTGACCACTATTTCTGTTATTTTCTGCTATTATTTTAATTATTGCTAGTTCGAATAGTAATTTGCTATTGCTACTATTTTTCATTTCAAATGAATATTTATTCAAGACTTCTATATATGAAAATATCTGATTTATATTTACTGATTTGCTGATTTTTTCATAATTTTCGGTGTTTTGAACTCTTGTTTTAAAATAATTTGGTGCTTCTTTATATAGTAAGGTATTTCGCATAAAATTAATTAATTCCTCTGTTAATTTTATGAAATTTTTACCTTCGTCATTATATTCATCAATTTTTTCTAATATTATGTTTAATTTGCTATCTAAAATGTTTAAGGTTAATTCCATTAAATTGGTTTCGGTTAATGTGCCATTGATGTCATGAATATCTTTTGTTGTTATTTTTCCTTCAGTATATGCTCTTGCTTGATCTAACATGCCTACAGAATCTCTCATTCCACCGTCTGCTAGGTTTGCTATTTCTGTTAATGCTGCTTCATCAACATCAATGTTCTCGTTTTTGGCTATTTTTTTTAAATTTTTAATTATTGCTTCATTGCTGATTTTTTTAAAGTCTAATCTTTGACATCTTGAGAGTATTGTTTCTATAACTTTATGGGGATCTGTTGTTGCTAATATAAATATAACATGTGCTGGTGGTTCTTCTAATGTTTTAAGTAGGGCATTAAAGGCTCCCTGGGTTAGCATATGAACTTCGTCTATTATATATACTTTATATTTTCCATATGCTGGTAATAGGGTTACTTTGTTTCTTAATTCTCTTATTTCGTCTACACCATTATTACTTGCGGCATCTATTTCTATGATGTCACTGTTATTTGGTTGTGTACAGCTTATACATTTTCCACATGGTTGATAATTTATGGGGTTTTCACAGTTTATTATGTTAGCAAATATTTTTGCTACGCTGGTTTTACCAGTACCTCTTGGCCCTGCAAAGAGGTATGCATGATTTATTTGGTTATTTCGAATTGAATTTTTTATTATTTTTACTATTATTTCTTGCCCCATTACGTCATCTAAGGTTTTTGGTCTATATTTTCTATATAGTGCTTGGTACATTTTTTCACCTCACTTTACATTAATTATATCATAGTTTTCCACAAAAAAAGTAAGTTATATTGTTATTTTTGATTTGTTTTTTGCTGTTTTTTTTGCTGATTCTTTTGTTTTTAAAGAATTGTTTTAATAGTTTGGCGGAGTTTTCCACATTTTCTATTTGTGTTAGAGTAGGGGGCTGCATTTTTGATTTTTTTTGTTGTGGTGCGTTATAAAATATTTGTTTTATTCTGGCTTGTTTTATAGCTTCAAGGCACATCTGACATGGCTCGAGTGTTACATATAATATACAGTTATCTAAATGCCAGGTATTTTTCTTTTTGCATGCTTTTTTTATTGCATTTATTTCTGCGTGTGCTGTTATATCTTTTGTTTTTTCGCGAGTATTATGTCCTTTCGCGATTATTTTGTCATTTTCTACTATTATGGCTCCTATTGGAACATCATTACTTTTTAAGCTTTTTTTTGCTTCTTTTAATGCTATTTCTATATATTTTTCCATATTTTCTCCTAAATAAAAAGGTACACACAATTAGTGGGTCTTAAGGCTGCTATCTTCCGATTCTGACCTGATTCAACCATAATTGTTGTACCTCTTTAATAATATAACATTTT
>CAVDHX010000067.1:0-21250 GCA_963609095.1 Sphaerochaetaceae bacterium
TCTCCTCATATATAACATACGACATAAATTATCAATTTCCTTTTTTATATCAAAAAAATTAAAAGTTTTTACACTTTTAACTTAAAAAAGTGCTTAATCAGCACTACTTAAAACTTCATATTTTTCCAAATAATAACTATTACCATTTTTAGAAAATGTATAACGATACCTAGTTCCCTTATTTTTTAATCTGTCAAAATCATTCTCATAATTTGCTTTTACCTTAACTAAATCCAACTCTTCACCATTATCAGTCGTATGCATATAATTATTAGAATTATATATTTGATTAATACCAGAAGGTTCTGTAGTTATATATTCACTAACATTAGAATTAAAATAAAGTTTATTTAAAACAAGAACATAATTATCCCCATTTTTCTTGATACTACCTACCTTGGTATAAATAGGTTCACTACTCAAAGTACCATGAGAAGAATGATCACTATTCAAAATAAACATTCCACTACCTTGATCATAATTATATAAAACACCATCATTAACATTACAATTAATAGAAGTAAGACTAATATTCTTATTAAAAACTTTTTTTATATAACTTGAAACTGCACTACCATAAATTTTATTACATTCATAAACGCCAAAGCAAATTTTATCAATAGCAACCCTTTGAATACCATCCATACCATATGCATCCAAAGAATCAAGCTTTTCATCAGAAATAAAATCAACTAACTTAGAAGAAACTTCATCTAAAGTTTCACCTTTAGTAACCTCTTTATACACTACCTTCTGCTTCCCAAGACAAACAAACAAAATAATAAAAACAAGCAAAGCAATAACTACAAACAAAATAGGAACTAAATTACTCTTCTTATCTTCTTTCTTATTAAAAAAATCATTCATATTATTTGGTGAAGCAATATCATTTAAATTATCCATCCTATTTCCTCCTATTTTTCACTTTACTAACAAATAACTTATAAAAAATCCATACAGTACATATTCCACCAAGAATCAAATAAATATAAAAAATAAATGGCAAATCATCACTCTTCTGCATAACAATTAAACTAGTACCTAAAATATAAGCAACATCCAAAATAGTAATCATAATTAAATGAACCTGCTGCTCCAAATTTCTAACCTGGCCCTTAGAATCATTAAGTTCAATATTAAACCTTAACTCTCCACTATTCACACCTTTTAAAAAAGATAAAATCTCATTAGGTAAATATACTAACTCACTACCACTTGAAACACTCTTCTTTAAAAACTTATTAACTTTATCCTTATCAATAGCCTTATTAGGCTCAATATAAGTACTCAAAATTTGAATCAAATTAATTTTAGGGCTTACCTCTTTTAAAACACCTTCAATAACAATAATTCCCCTCATAAGCATAGTAATATCTCTAGGTAAAACAATATGATTATTAGAAAGCATCGCAAGCATATCATTTAACAGCTCTTTAATATCAATATCAGAAGCATTTTGACCCATATTTTTATCCAAAACTTTTCTTATATCATTCTTTAAAACCATATAATCAACTTGAGAAGAAGTGTTACCAAGTGTAAGTAAAATATGAGAAACCTCAGTAATATCATCTCTTAAAATAGCTAAAATACAATTACCCAAAAGTTCCCTATCCTTCTTAGAAATTTTGCCCATCATTCCAAAATCCAAATAAATAATCTTACCTTCAGAAATCTTAATATTCTCAGAATGTGGATCAGCATGAAAATAACCATCTGTAATCGCTTGTTTAATATAATTACAAGCAAGTTTCTTACCTATCTCATCTCTGTTATATCCATATTTTTCCAAAGAATTAAAATCATTAATTTTAATTCCATCCATATACTCCATAACTAAAACCTTACTAGTTGTATACTCAAAATAAACCTTAGGAGAACCTATATATAAAATAGTCTTATTCTTTTCATAAAATTCTTTAGTATGATCAGCCTCAATTAAAAAATCCATCTCTTCCTTAGCCGTTTCATACATCTCATCAATCGCATCACTAAAATTAATAACAGAATTAAAAATCTTATCAATCTTTAATAAATCAATTAACTTCTTTAAAACCTTAACATCTAAAGTCATAAGTTCATCAATCTTTTCCCTTTGAACCTTAATAACAACCTTAGACCCATCTTTTAATAAAGCCCTATGAACTTGAGCAATTGAAGCAGAACCAATAGGTTCCTCATCAATAGACTTAAAAATTTCATAAACCTTACCACCATATTCAACATTTAAAATATCTAAAACTTTATCAAAATCCATTGGACTAACTTGATTTCTTAAATGTGAAAGTTCCTCACAAAATTCTTTCGGAATAACATCATCACGAGAAGCCATAATTTGACCCAACTTAATAAAAGTAGGACCTAACTGTTCAATAGCTAAACGTAAATTAACAGGAGTTGGATTTTTAACTAAATCATATTTTTTTATAACCCCTGCTATTTCAAATAACCTGTCTTTACTACTTAACATCTTTAGTATTATTTTCTTTCTTATCTTTAAGTAAACTTAAAATTTCTTTTTTATCTTCAGCACTCAAATTTTTAATTTGATCAGCAATCTCATCCTTAGATAAATCAGCTTTTACTATAGTAACATTTTCCTTAATCTTTTCACTTATGTTATGTTTTAACTCTTCATTTAAAACCTTCCCTTGTTCATAAGCTTCAGTTCCCTTTTTAAGTAAACCATCCTTTAATTCTTTTGCCTTTTCACCAGTATAAGCTAAAGCGCCTATACCCATAAGCATAATATCTTCTAAACTTTCTTTCATATTATCATCCCTTCCTATCATAACCAATTATACCACGGCAAAAAAAATTTTAAAAGCACATCAACTAGAAATTACATTTACTAAACATAAAATAAATGTTAAAATCAAAAGGGTGATAGAAATGAAAATAACAATATTAGGAGCCGGTGCCTATGGGTGTGCACTTGGACAAATAACAAACGAAAACAAACATGAAACAACAATATATACGCCAATAAAGGAAGAAGAAAAACAAATCAACGAAACTAGGAAAACAAATAAACTTCCAAATATAATAATAAACAAAAACATAAAAATAACATCAGACTTAAAAAAAATAACAAATACTGATTTAATAATAATAGCCATTCCAACCGCATTTTTAAAAGACACCGTAGAAAAAATAAAACCATATTACAAAAATAAACCAATTTGTATAGCCACAAAAGGTATTGAACAAGGAAGTAACATGTTTGTATATGACATAGTAAAAAGTGTATTAAACACAGACAAAATAGCAGTTATATCAGGCCCATCATTTGCCATAGATATAGCCCAAAACTATCCAGTCGGACTAACACTTGCCAGCCAAAATAAACAAGCAATTGACATAACATTTAAAGCATTATCAAATAACCACTTTAAATTAAGAAAAACACCAGACATAATGGGAACAGAAATATGTGGTTCAGTAAAAAACATCATCGCAATCGCATCAGGTATTTTAGCTGGATTAAACACATCTGAATCTACAAAAGCAATGCTTATAACCGAATCACTTCATGACATCAAAGGATTAATAAAAGGATTAGGTGGGGATGGAGATACCGTATTATCATATGCAGGATTCGGAGACCTACTTCTAACCGCAACAAGTCCTAAAAGTAGAAATTACACCCTTGGTTACATGATAGGGTCAAAAAAAGAAAAAACAGAAATTGAAAACTACATAAAAAACACAACCATAGAAGGACTATACACCTTAAAATCAGTAAGTGAACTAGTCAAAAATAAAAATATTGATATGCCAATAATTAAATTAATAAATGAAATAATATATAAAAATAAACCAGCAGAACAATTAATAAAATTCTTAGTAGAAAAAAAATAAGTTAACGCAATTCGTTAACTTTTTTAAATTAATTTTCCTTAGTAATACCATACTTTTTATTGAATTTTTCAATTTGTCCAGCTTTTTTAACAGCACCTTGTTTTCCTGTAAAAAATGGATGACATTTATCACAAACTTCAATTTCTAACTCAGGCTTATTAGATTTTACTGTAAAAGTATTACCACAAGCACAAGTTACTTTAGTATCTACATAATCAGGATGAATTCCTTTTCTCATAATATCTTCTCCTTCCGCCATGACCAAATTAAGTCATAGAAATTCAATGCGAATATATAATATCACATTTTAAAAGAAAAAATCAACCATCAACAATTAAATAAGTAAAAATTTCAAATAAATTTATAAAGACTTATAATTAAATTACTACTCTTAGTATTTTTAATAATCCCATTATACTTAAACTTACTAATCTTTTTTATACTAAAAATATCACCTTCACATAATTTATAAGAAACACTTTTTAAAAAATTATAATTTAAAATAATTTCTTTTTTCTTAATTTTATCACTAATATTTCTACCTAAAATATCTTGGTGTCTTAATTCTACATTACAAACTATTTCATATAATAATTAGATATATTACTATTATAAATAATATTCTCCCCACCATCTTTATAATAATAAATAAAATATTCATTCTTCTTTAATTTACCCTTAACTTCATTCAAAACCATAGGATCAAGAAAAAAGTATGTTGACCATATCGCAGTCTGTTTAATTTTTTTCTACATGATACATATTAACTTCAAAAAGCTCAAAAACATAAGTGTTATAGCACAAATATTTGAGTAAATATGATAAAATATAATCAGAAAGATAGGTGAAAATAATGATAGAGTTAATAGAAATAGAAATAAAACAAGGAATAAACGTAAAATTAAATGCATTACTCCTTTATAAAGAAAATGAAATTTATTTAAATAATAATAAATATACTATAACCGATGAATTCAAAGAAAGACTACTAAAAATAATAATTAATTGGAAAAGTCAATATAAAAATACAAATAAAATAGATGAAGAAGAATATAAAATAACTATTAAAACTGAAAAAGATGAAGAAATAATTAAAGGAAAAGGTTCATATCCACTTAACTATAATGAATTATTTAGATTGTTAGGAGAATTAGAAAATGAATGATATATATATAAAATTAAATTGTCTTGAAACATTGCAGCAAAATTTTAAAAAATATATAGTTGCCTTTGTTGCTTATTATGGAGAAGATAAAAAAGAAGAAATAATAAAAAAATTTTCAAATGCACTGCCACTTGCTTATATAACGCCAGAAGGTTTATCATTAATTTTAAACAATTTATATAAAGAAAAAAGCGAAGAATTAATAAAGAAAGTAATGTCATTTAATGAAACACATTTATCAAAAGAAACAATTTTGGGACAAGTAAACTATGAATATAAAATACAATTTCCAATAAATGCATATTTAGAATTTAAAAAAGCATATGATTTAGGCAAAACAGAAAGAAAAAAACAAGCAATAATTAATACATATAATTTAACAAAAAAATATATACCCGAACTAACAATAGAAGAATCTATTGCTATGTCAGAGTCAAAAACAATTTTAGAAAAATACAATAATTATCCAACTTGGATAAAAAATAATATATTAAACATTTCAAACATAGAAAAACAACAATATGAGGAACAATTTAAAAAAGCAAAAGAATTAATAACAAAAGTAAGCGGTATAGAAAATCTAGAAGATTTTACAAATGAAAATGAAGAAATAAAAAAATTAAATGTTTTAACAGAAAAATACGAAGAAACAATACAAGAATATAATACATTTAAACAACAATTCAAGCCATATTCTGATGAAATTAAAAAAAATTTAGATGATGAAAGAAAAATAAAAAAAGATTGCTATAAGGAATTGTTAATTAACAGTAACTTTTTATTCAATGAAAAAGAACAAGAAAAAATAAGAAAATACATATCTGGAGAATCAAACTTTTTAGATTCAGATATCAAAAATATAATAGGACTTTCACTAACCACAGATTCTCTACTTGAAATGTTTTCAGAAAAAAATCAAGAAGCATTAAATAAAGAAGACTGGCGTGCAAAATATATTATAGATGATAGAATAAAATATTTTAACGCTAAAGGTATTAATTTGGGAAATGATTATGAAGCTTATCTAAATAGTGATGAAGCAAAAAAAATTTGGCCTACAAAAGAGCAAATAAGTAAATTAAAAGAATTAAAAGAAAAACTACAAGCAAAAGCAGAAATAACATATTATGAAAATACAAGTTATCACAAAAGACTAAAAGAATTAGTAGATGCAAAAGATTATATAATAAAAGATGACAGTATAGACGTCAATTTATATCAAAGCTATAAAGGAAATTTTTTTATATCACCAAATCTTAAAAAAGAAGGCCAACAATATAAATTATCACCAATTGTTTGTATTTGTTTTAATGATGATATAGGCACAATAGAGCACTATATAATACATGAATTAAATCACTTATTTGAATTAAACTTTGAGGGTATAGTAGATAATAAAGCAAAATTTATTTGTGGCTGGGATATTACAGAAGCAGATATAACAAGCAAAAAACAAGATTATTTATCCAAGAAACAAACAAACGATAAAAAAAGAAAGTACGAATTATTTAATGAAATAATAAATGAATTAATAGCTCAAGAAATTCACTTTAAAATGAGGGAAAATAATATATCTATTTTAGATAAAAAAAACACCTCAAAAATAAAAAATCTTACAAGCTACGAAAATTATTTATTCCTAGTAAAAGGATTTTATAATGAATTCAAAGAAGATATAATTAAAAGCAGAAATAATGGAAATATTAACGAAATATTTAATGCAGTTGGAAAAGAAAATTTTGATGAATTAAATAGTTTAATTGAAATATATTACGAAAATTTTGGCGGTCTGAAACTTCTTTCACTTATAAACAGTTTAGAAAATAAAGAAGATAATCAAATGACACAAATATATTATGACCTATTAAACAGAAAAGAACAAATACTAGAAAAAATGAGAACTGTTAAAGAAAATAAAACAGAAAAAAACTTAAGTATATGAAAGTTTTAACAATAAAACAACCATTTGCATCATTAATAGCAGAAGGTTATAAAGAATATGAATTTAGAACTTGGAATGCAAAATATCGTGGCCCACTTTTAATACATGCAGGCCTTAAAGTAGATAAAAAAGCAATGAAAAGATATGAATCTCTAAATTTAGATTATCCAAAAGGACAAATAATTGCAAAAGTAAATTTAACAGACTGTCTGGAAGTAGATAATAATTTAAAAGAAAAATTAAAAGAAAAAGATTACCTTATATATCAAGGTGCCATTAATTCAGATAAAAAAGAATATGCATTTAAATTAGAAAATATAGAAAAAATAAATAAAATTCCTATCAAAGGAAAATTATCATTCTGGGAATATAATTACAAAAAACATTAAAATAGTGTAACATTCAAAAAAGGGCTTTTGCCCTTTTTTACAATGTCTTACAAAATCTCACTGCAAAACTAAAGATTTAATCACAGAAATTTCTTATTCACACAAATTAATTAACAGACACATTCTTATAAAATCAATCATTAAATAACTTATCACTAACCTTCTGAACCACCTTATTTCCAATCATCTTAGTACCATCAACATAACTAACACCATAATTCAAACAAACCTCTTTAAACTTTTTATTCAAATAATTAATAGCCTTATCACCACTATATCCAACAAAGACAATATCTTCCTTACAATATTCTCTCATTAATTTCAAAAGATCATCCAAACATAAAGCAAGCTCATCAATATAATCATAAACATCATCTTCCCTACTATAAACATCATCAACATTAATAGATAAAGTTACCAAATCAGCCTTAATTAAAGCATTTTTAAAAGTAGTTCCATCATCCAATTTTTTATTATCATTAATATCATTAATAATATCCGAAATTCTAACTGAAGAAGATGAAAAATCATCCAAATATCTTTCTAATACATCCCTATCCTTCAAATAATTCTTAACAAAAGAAGAATATCTATCAACATCCTCGCCTAAAACAACATAATAAACCTTCTTATCCATATTGCACAAATAAATAACAAAAACAGTAAGCAAAACACCACCAATAAATAAAATCTTCTTCATAAAAATCACCCACAATAAAAAGTAGAAATAAATCTACTTAAATATATTTTTAAAAGAAATAATTATTCATCAATAAGCCATATTTTAGCCCCTACATTAGTAAATTTTTCAATCAAATCACTATAACCCCTGAGTAAATGTTTAATATCAGTAATAACAGTTTCACCATCCGCATTTAAAGCAGCTAAAACCAAAGCCGCACCGGCCCTTAAATCACTAGTTCTAACAAGCTTTCCCTTTAACTTAGTAGGACCAAACACATGAATAGTATCACCACAAACCTTAATATTAGCACCCATTTCATTCAAATACTTAGTATTTTGAAACCTATTTTCATAAATAGTCTCATGAACAACACTCTCACCATCAGCCAAAAGTAAAAGCGTAGTAATAGGCTGCTGTAAATCAGTCGCAAACCCAGGGTAAACCGCCGTCTCAATATGACAAGGTTTTAAATGACAAGACCTATTAGTAATAACCTTATCACCATCAATCCTATAATCAGCGCCCATACTATCCAAAACATCAAAAAAACTTTTCAAATGACCAGCATCAACATTACACACCTCTAAATTATCACCATTCATAAGCCCAGCCAAAATATAAGTTCCAGCTTCTATTCTATCAGGAATAACAGAAACAATCCCACCAGATAAATCAAAACCACCAACAATTTCTAATCTATTACTATCCTTACCAGATATATTAGCTCCCATACTAACCAAAAAATCAATCAAATTACCAATTTCAGGTTCACATGCTGCATTATTAATAACACTCTTACCTGAAGCACCAACAGCTGCAAGTAAAAGATTAACCGTAGCCCCCACACTAGGAAAAGGTAAATCAATAACCGCACCCTTAAGCCTAGAAGCTTCAATAACATATAAATCATTATCAATAGAAACTTTAGCCCCCATCATCTCAAAACCCTTCAAATGAAAATCAATAGGTCTAGCTCCAATCACACAACCACCAGGTAAACTAATCTCAACCCTACCAAACCTTGCAAGCAAAGCTCCCATAAAATAATAAGAAGCACGCAATTTACTAGAATATTCCAAAGTAATCTTTTTATTCACCATACCATCAGTATCAATATGTAAAGAATCATCAGAAAAGAAATAAGAAACATTTAAATATTTTAATATCTCCTCCAAATTTTCAACATCAGAAATATGAGGAATCTTATTAATAACAGTTTTATCAGACAAAATAGCAGCTGGAATTAAAGAAACAACACTATTCTTAGAACCACTAATATAAATTTGACCACTAAGCTTCCTACCACCAATAACTTTAATCTTATCCATAATAATCACCTACCAAATATATTATCACAAAAAACAAATAATTCACATCTCATTTACACATTAAAAAGCATATATAACACCAATTAAAAACAAAACAGCTCCTCCCAAAATAGTTGCCACCTTGCCGAATAATCTTTCAATTTTATTACCTAAACATAAACCAATAAAAGTAAAAATAAAACTAAAACAAGCAAAAATAATAGGAGAAAAAACATTATTTAAAGTAGCTCCAACAGAAAAACTGTCCATACTTACAGCAAAGCCAAACAAAAAATAATCCTTAAAATTAAAAGACAAAACATCCTCGCTTTTCTTAAAAGAAGAAATAAACATATCAAAACCAATAAAACACAAAATAAATGAAACAACATAATCCATATCAAACTTAAAAAAAGAAAATAAAAAACTAAAAAAATACATTCCTAAAAGTGGCATAAAAAAATGAAACAAACCAACAATCAAAGATAAAATTACTCTCTCTTTAAACTTCATTTTTAAAGTGCCATAAACTAAAGCCAAAGAAAAAGCATCCATACTAAGACTAATTGCCATTAAAAAAACCAGCACCATAAAAGCCTCCTAAAAAACTCTATGAAACTAGTTAAATATTATGCATATACTTATCAAACAAATCCTTAACAATTGACCTATACTCTACATCACTATTCTCATCACCTTCAATCAAACATAAAGGAGGAAATAATACACACCACCAATTATCACCTTCACCTTTACCTAAAGTAACCAGCAATGATTCATAATAACCTTCACTGTATTTAACTCCCTTATATTTCTTTTCGGGAAAGTAATTTTTTCCAAAATTAATATTATATCCTTTATCATAACCTTCTTTAGAAAGAACTTTCTGTATATCTTTGTCAACCAAAGATAAATTATTTTTAATAATCTCCCTAGCCTCAGAAGAACTATCAGCATCCTTAAGTAAATCATACATAGTAATTTCTAATTTATCACGAACCTTAACCTTAATATCTTGATCAAAAGCCGAATTACTATTAGGAATAATTCTAATTCTAATTGCATCAGAAGGAACCATCAAACTCTTGGCTAAACAATCAGAAATAAAAACATAAAAAACAAAAATAGCAATCAATAAGCAAATAATCTTCCTCATAAAAATCACCCTCTATATAAATATTGGGTGATTAAATAAAATTTTATTCATTAACTTTAAAATTACTTTGTAAAACAGCCATCAAAATAGATAAATACTTATCATATGGTGTATCAGATCTACTAGTCATAATAACCGGACTAACCGTTCCATTCAAAACACCAGCTGTCTTCATATGACCAAAAAATACTAAACCCTTAGTAAAAATATTACCAGAAGCTAAATCAGGTACAATAAGTATATCTGCATGACCACATACCTCACTAGTAACACCTTTGTGCAAAGCAGCCTCCCTGTTAACCGCAATATCCAAAGCCAAAGGACCAGCAATATGACCAATATTCTTATATCCTGCGTATTTACTAACCAAATCCGCATCAACAGTACTTTGAATACTAGGGTTAACCTTTTCTAAAGCCGATAAAACAGCAACATTAGGATTAGAAATACCCAAAACATTAGCTAAATCAACCGCATTTTGAACAATCTTAATCTTCTTAGAAACATCAGGATTAATATTAACCGCACAATCAGAAATAACCATCAATCTATTTTCTTCGCTAAATTCTAAAACCGTAGCTTGACTAAGTAATCTTCCATCTTTAATCAAACCATTTTCCTTATCCAAAATAGCCTTCATAAAAGAAGAAGTCATCATCAAACCCTTCATAGGAATATCAGCCTTACCCTCTTTAACTAATCTAACTGCAATCCTAGCTGACTCCATCTCATCAAAGCAAGAAATAAACTCATAATCATAATCTTCATCAAACTTATCAAGCAAACTTTTAATCTTATCCACATCGCCAACTAAAATACCATTAACAATACCCTTTCTTCTAGCATCCACTAAAGCTGATAATGCATTATCGTCTTGAGCATTAGCCAAAACAACAGTTTTAACAATCTTATTATCTAAAACATACTTTTCAATTTCATCAAATGATTTAAACATAACTATAACTCCTTTATCTCAACTTCATGCATTAATGCCTTATAAACATTAATGCCTAAAGATTCCATCTCAAACTCACCTGGATACAAATGAACAGGTGCAATATAAGAAACCCTTTCAGTAATCTTATCCATCAAATACTTAGAATTAGCAATACCACCAGTAATCAAAATAGCATCAACCTTACCACAATTAACAGTAGCCATAGCCCCAATTTCCTTAGCAGTCTGATAACACATAGCATCCAAAGCTTCCTTACATTTCAAATCACCATTCAAAGCTTTTTCTTGAATACTCATAACATCAGTATCCCCAACATAACTCATAAGACCACCTAATCCTTTAATTTTTTTTCGCATTTCCTTATAAGAATAATCACCACTATAACACATATCAATCAAAGCACCAACAGGAAGTCCACAACTCCTATCTGTAGAAAAAGGTCCATCACCATCTAAACCATTATTGCCATCAATAATTCTACCTTTCCTATGAATAGCCACACTTGTGCCACCACCCATATGACAAACAACTAAATTCAAATCTTCATATTTTCTGTTAATATCACTCGCATATTTCCTCGCAACAGCCTTATGATTCAAAATATGAAATCTAGAAACCCTTTCAATTTCCTTTAAACCACTATATCTTGCAAGCACTTCAAACTCATCAGTACAAGCCGTATCAACCGTAAAAGCCAAAGGTCCTTCCTTAGAATAAGCATGAGCTAACTGCAAACCCAAATCAGAAACATGATTACCATACTTCATACTTCTAGACTCATCAAGCATCTTATCATTAATTAAATAAACACCACTAGATAAAGGTTCAGTATGCCCACCCCTTGAAACAATCGCATCAAGTTCACTAACCTTAATACCATGGCTTAACATAAAATCATCCAAAGCTTTCTTTCTAAAATCAAACTGATCCCAAATAGAATCAAACTTTTTTATCTCATCAGCCGAATGTTTAATAACTTCCTTAAACTCCATCTTATCATCTAAAAAATAAGCAATTTTAGTTGAAGTAGATCCTAAATTAATAACAAAAATTTTTTTCATATCATCATCTCCATTATAATAATAACATTTAAAAAACAAAAAAGAAAGAATTAATCTTCCTTAATTGACCTCATAAACTTAATAAGTTCATTCAATATTACACTAAACACAATTGTAATAATAGCAGTTGGAACAAATACTTGCCAGAATGTATAAGCAGTAGCTTTAGTATTTTTTCCAAGCATAGAAATAACAAATATAGCAATTGGATAATGTAACATATAAATATGTAATGAAATAGAACCTAAATATCCAAACAATTTATTTGTATATTTATTATTTAAAAGTTTAGTTAAATAATCACTATTAAGTAAACTTAAAGTAATAACAACAATGATTAATAAAGCAACAGTCCATCTTTCTAAATTGAAATATGTAGGTTGATATACTGTATACCATAAAAGAAGTCCACTACAAACTAAATTTAAAACAGTTAAAAGACCTTTACCCATATCACTAAATTTATACTTCTTAAGTTCTTGAACTAAATAATAAATAATTATTCCACCAAGCATACCAATCATTACAAATACTAAACCATTATTAAATCCTAAAGTAGCTGTAGCATCAGTAGCAGCTCCACCCATTCCATTAGTTGAAGTAGTTTGCAATCCTAAAGTAGACCAAGCAGTTTGAGAAGCTCTTGTTCCAGTAAAACTCCACCAACCAGCGAAAAAGATAAATCCAAATGGAGCTATAAATCCACGTAATAATTCTTTATTTTTGCACATAATCCAATATAAGAAATATCCAACAATAAAGATAGCTGAAATAAACCATAATGGACCATTCAAATTGAAAAATTCATTACCACCACTTCTAAGACCAGCAGCATGGAATCCTAAAAATTCCCAAGCACTATTTACTGTCATCGTTAAAATTTGTTGTAAATTATAAGATGGATAGTAAAACTTAGTACAAAAAGCAATTCCTAATAAATAACCAATTACTAAAATAGGAAGTAAAACCTTAATTCTAGCAAAAGTATATTCCCAAGCTCTTCTAGAAGCACTCATTTCAGTATAACTACTATTTAAAGCTCTTTTTTCATAATGTGCTGTCATAAAATATCCAGCCGTTAAAGTGAAAATCAATAAAACCTCACTTGAGCCAAAGAACCATTTAGCTTCTGGAATCATATAAAAGCCATTAGTTCCATCACATGTTCTAGCAATTATAAATCCAACATGGAATCCAATAATTGCAACTGCTATTAAAAATCTCCAAAGTTCAATAGCAACATTTCTTTTAGAAGTCTTAACTTCTTTTTTTGAAGCATCCGCTTCACTCATATCATCACCCCTTATCATACTTAAATGATAACACCTTTTGCAAAACCTAGCAAGTACTTTTGAGCTTTATATTCAAATTTCTTAATTGGAAAAGTAAAACATCAATTTATATATTTTCTAACTTTTTAATAAAATACTTACCTATTACATTTTGATAATTAATTAACGACTGCAATTTTATTTCAGATTTAGTTTTTAACCACATTACTAAATTCTCGTCATTCTAAAATATAAAATATGAATTCATTTTATATTATCATTTGTTAAAAAAGTAATATTTCCGAAAAATCAGTAAAAATAAAATAGATAGTCTGATTAACAATCTATTTACGTTTATTTATGATAATTTTCATTATGATTAATTTTGAACGCTCTATAAATCTGTTCTAGCAAAACAACTCTAAATAATTGATGTGGAAAAGTAAAAGAAGAAAAAGATAAACTATAATCACTACGCTCCTTAACAGAAGCAGAAAGCCCATAAGAACCACCAATAACAAAAACCAAATTCTTATTAGAACTAAAATTATTATCAATCTTCCGTGCAAACTCCAAAGAATTTAAACAATTTCCTTCAATTTCTAAAGTAACAACATAATCACTATCCTTAATTTTAGATAAAATAACCTCGCCCTCTTTAAAAGAAGCAACGCTCATATCTGAAACATCAGAAATTTCAATAATCTCAAGCTTACAATATTTACCTATTCTTTTAGAATATTCATCAATTGCATCTTTAAAAAATTTTTCCTTAACCTTACCAACACATATAATCTTCATACTAACTCAAACTCCGTACTTTCCTTTTAAGAAGCAATCTCAATATCAGGAACCTTCACACCTTTTTTATCTAAAGTATCAAGTAAAGTTTTTAAAGCAAGTTCCGGCTTATTATTTTCTTCGCTCAAATGAATTAAAATAATTTTATCAGTATTATCACCAATAAACTCAGATAAATAATAAGCACTATCCTTATTAGACAAATGACCCTTATCTCCAAGTATTCTTTGCTGCAAATAATAAGGATAACTACCTTCCTTAAGCATTCTCACATCATGATTACTCTCAAACACATACATACTTCTATTACGTAACTTATCAAAATTCTTAACATGAATATATCCAGTATCAGTCACATAAACAATACTCTTACCATCACTTTCAAATACATATCCATTACTATCCGCAACATCATGAGAAGTCTTAAAAGGAATAACATTCAAATCATCAATCATAACATTTCTATTAATATAAAACTTATCCTCAATATCAAAATCAAGTTCATCTTCCATCTTCTCAGTCAAATAAACTACAGGGTGATACTTCTTAAGAAAAACTCTAAGACCAGCAACATGATCCGAATGAGTATGAGTAATAAAAACCCTTTGAATTGAAGAAGCATCAACACCTATATTCTTAAGTGCCTTAGTAACATAACCTGCACTCATACCCAAATCAACAAGCGACTTAGTCTTATCAGTTTCAATATAAGCACAATTACCCTTACTGCCACTAGCTAAAATACAAATACGCATTAACGATAACCATTAGGATATAAAACAGATGGATTAACATGACAATATTTACATCCCTTCCAAACTTCATAATGAACATGTGGTCCTGTAGCAGATCCTGTCATACCAACATAACCAATAACCTCACCACGAGCAACAGTTTGACCTTTTTTAACACCAATCTTAGACATATGAGCATACAAAGTCATATACCCATTATTGTGATTAATAACAACATAATTACCATAACTATAATGATATTCCGCAATCTCAACAACACCATTGTTAGTCGCATAAATCTTAGAACCATATCCAGTACCAGAAATATCCAAACCAGTATGTAACTCTCTACCACCATTAATAGGACTAGAACGATAAGAATATCCACTACTAAGTGTCCAACCACTATCAGTAGGCCATCCCCAACTAGTTAAACTTCCAACAGTTGGAATATATTTATTACCTTTAGAAACAATCTTATTAATAGGCTCTTTAATAACTTGTTTTCCTTGTGGATCAACATAGTTAATAGTTCCATTAACCTTTTTAACCTTCTGCGAAACTCTTTCTAAACCATTAACGCCCTCTTGAATAACCTTATCTTGACCAATAACAGTATTATCATCATACTTCTCCTCAGTCTTATATTGACTTTCAACATCTTCAACAACATAAGATTCCTCAACAACACTAATCTGAGGATTAGTCTGACTAATCTTTAACTTTTGACCAGGATAAAGTAAATTACTCGTACTAGTTAAATCAGCATTAGAAATCAAAACCTCTTCCGGACTAATCTTATTATTAAAAGCTACATTTTCAATAGTATCTCCTGCCTTAACTTCATATTCACTACTTTCCTCATTTTCACCATATAAAAGAAAATGTGAAAGTGAAGTATCATCAGTATAAATCTTCTCATTAACAGGAATATTAGTCTCACGAACAGTAATATCCTCATCAACATAAACATTTTGAATATTTTCACCAGTAGAAGTAATCTTAACCTGAGTATTATCAATATAAGCCTTATATTTATCCTTACCAACAAAAGTATTAATAAGAGTATTAACCGCATTCTTAAACAAACTCTTCTTTAAAACATAAACCTTTTGAGTCTTAATCTTATCATCACTTTTCTTCTTAATAGTAAACTCATATCCACTAACCGTAAATTGACTACTCTTAGATATTTTTTTATAAACACTAGAAACAGATGAAGTCTTTCCATTATAAGTAGTTAACTTTCTAATCTGAAGTCCCTTAGGAGAATAAACCTTATCAACCTTAAACTTATTTTTATAATAAGTACCATTTTTATCAATATATTCCTCCAAAGCATTAGCCGACTTAATAACACCAATTGACTTTTCATTCAAATAAACTTCATAATAACTATTAGGAAGTGGTGAATTTTTATAACTAAATCCTAAAGTAAAAAGACCAACAATAGTAATAACAATCATCAAATATATAGAAATTTTTTTCATACTATTCACCCACTTGACTATTTTCCATATTGAAAAATGAACTAGTATCACGTTTAAAAATCAAATTAACAGTCGCCGTTGGACCACTACGATGTTTAGAAATAATAAATTCACTTTTACTAGTATTCTCATCAATAGCACTTTCCTTATTATAATAATCATCCCTATAAAGAAAAGCAACAATATCCGCATCCTGTTCAATAGAACCAGATTCTCTTAAATCAGATAAAAGCGGTCTTTTATCTTCCCTACCTTCAACACTACGTGAAAGTTGTGCTAAAGCAATAACCGGAATATTAAGTTCCATTGCCATAGTCTTCAAACTACGTGATATCTCAGATACCTCTTGTTGTCTTTGACCAGCATACTTTGCAGAACCACTAATTAACTGCAAATAGTCAATAATAACAACATCTAACCCATCACTACTATTAGCAAGTCTTCTACACTTTGCCCTAATCTCGCTAACAGTCATACCAGGAGTATCATCAATAAAAATCTTCGTATCAGCAAGTCTACTAATAGCCTCATTAACTCTTTTCCAATCTTGATGTTCTAACCTACCAGTACGTAACTTATTTGCTTCAATTTGACCAACAGAAGATAACATACGTGATATCAACTGTTCAGCTCCCATTTCCATATTGAATAAAGCAACAGTTTTCTTTGCATTCATAGCCATATTAACAGCCATATTAACAGCAAAAGCTGTCTTACCCATTGCTGGACGAGCAGCTATAATAATAAGCTCATTTTCATGAAAACCAGAAGTTAACTTATCAATATCATAATATCCCGCAGGCACACCAGTAATCTCACCCTTTAAAGTTGATAATTTTTCCAAATCAGCCTGTGCCTTAAATAAAACATCTTGAATCGTCTTAAATTCAGACCCACGTCTATTCTTAACAACCTCAAATATCTTCTTCTCAGCCTCATCTAAAATATCCCCAATATCATCAGTAGAAGAAAAACCAGCATTCGCAATATCAGTTCCTGCCTCAATCAAATTACGCCTTAAAAACTTCTCCTCAACAATTTTAATATATTCCTCTGCATTAGCAGCCGTTGGAACAATATTAATAATTTGCGTTAAATAAGGAACCCCACCAACTTGATTCAATAACTTTTTTCTATCAAGTTCTGCAGTAACAGTAGTAATATCAATTGGAACCTTTTTATCATATAAATTTTTAATAACTTCAAATATTTTCTTGTGAGAATCTAAATAAAACATATCTTTATTAATTCTCTCAACAATGCCCTCAAGTGCCTTCTCACTTAAAAACATAGACCCAAGTATAGCCTGCTCTGCATCAATCTTCTGTGGCATCACTTTTTCATTCATCTAATCACCTACTTTTTGTAAATGTATTTTTAAATTTGCTTCCACCTTTTTATGTAATAAAACCTTAACATTAGTAGTACCTAAAGTATTAATAGCTACATCTAATTTGATTTTTTTCTTATCAATATCAAAACCTTTTTTCTTAAGTTCTGATGCAATCTGTTTAGTACTTACCTGACCAAAAACTTGACCATTTTTACCAGTATTAACATCAAAATTTAAAGTCATATTATCAAGTTTCTTTTTAATATCTTCGCACTGTTTAATAAGTAAATTTTCTTCAAGCAAAGCCTCTTCAGTTTGCTTTTTTAAAACTAAACTGCTTCCCTTAGTTTCCTTAACAGCAACACCACTATTAATCAAAAACATCCCATAACCATCTTTAACATTAATAACATCATTCTTCTTACCTTGTTTTTTTACATCTTCTAATAAAATTACCCTCATAAATCATGCCTCCTTAAAAGCTTTCTCAACCATTAAAGCAACCTCATCTATACTTTTATCTTTAAATTGACAAGCAGCATCAGTAAAATGACCACCGCCACCCAATTTTTCCATAACCTTACCAACATTAACATTGCCATCCGATCTAGCACTAACACCAATAATTTTTTTAGACAAATGCCCAATAGCAAAAGAAACCTCAATATTTTCAAACTTTAAAAGTTCCTTCGCAAGTAAAGCAATATCAACATTACTATGAACCTTATCATCCATCTTGCACATCAAAACATTCTTAGAAATTTCCATAGAATTATTAATAAATTCATATCTTTTTATCAACTCTTCTTTAGGCTCTTTAAATAAATTTTGAACATCTCCAAAATTCGCACCATTCTTAGCCAAAAAAGCAGCCATTTCAAAAGTCTTATAAGTAGTTTTTAAACTAAAACTACTAGTATCAGTAACCATACCACCAAGCATTAAAGTTAAAACCAAAGGCTGAACCATAAACTTTAAATAAATTAAATATTCACACATAATCTCAACAACACTAGACTTATTCATATCATTATATTGATATAAAACATCATCAATATAATCATCACCACTTATATGATGATCAATAATAATTTTATCAGAAATACCATCCAAAACCTTCGTACTTTCAACAAGTTCTCTTTTCTGAGTATCCACAATAATAAGTAATTTATTACTGCCATCTAAAATCTCATTTTCATCCTTAAAACAAACTTGTACATTATTACTTTCCAAAAGTTTAAAACCCTTTTTCATAGATCTATTAAACTTTTCACAAGGTTTAACTATACAAACATTTTTACCCTTAGAAAGAATGATTTCATACAAACAAATTGCACTACTCATACCATCTAAATCACATCTAGCATGTGTCATAATAACAATATCATCATGATTATCAATATATTTATCTAATTGTTTAAAAAGTTCTTTCATAACATCGGCCTCTTATCCATTATACTATAATTTAATCAACATACCAATAATAATTTTAATGACTAAATAGTAACAACCAAAAAAATTGATAAAACATTAGACATTTCTCTTTGCACATTTATTAGTTCTAATCTATATTTAATTCATTAATGTATTCAATAAAATAAAGGGGAATATTAACTATTTTGCCATCTTTACTTAAATTATTTAACGAAAATCTAAATGATAATTTATTATCTGTTCTAACATTATATTTTGTTAAACTATTATGATTAGTACTTTTATCTGATTTAACCTCTATAGGAATTATTTCATTATTTACTTGAATAACAAAATCAATTTCATTTCTATCAAAAGTATAATAATTAGGAGATTCTTCTAATAAATAATTCAATGTATTAGCCACATAATTTTCAGTAAACGCACCTTTAAATTCTTGAAATAATTTATTACCATCTAAAATAATTCTACTATCTAGATTAGACATTCTTCTTAAAAGCCCAACATCATTCATATAAATTTTATAAGCAGACAAATTATAATATGCTTTTAAAGGGAAGGCACATTTATTAACTAAATAACATTTAGTAATCAAATTAGCATCCTTTAACCAATTTAAAGCACCTTCATATTCTCTAGCACGTGCACCTTCTTTAACAGCTTGATATACAAACTTTTTATTTTCCCGTGCCAACTGAGAAGGTATCCCATTCCAGATTAATGATATCTTATTAGCAACATTAACATCAGTATGTTTAGAAAAATCATTTTCATATGAATCCAATATATTCTTTTGAATCTTATTAACTTTTTCTATATCTTTATCATTAACCCAACTATATACAGCCTCAGGCATTCCTCCAATAATATAATAAATTTTTAATTTTTCGATTAATCTATCTTCAAACAATTTTGGTATTTCACTTATTTCTTTAGTTTGTTTCATTACATCAACTAAGTTCCTTGAATCATCTGCAATCAAAAACTCACTAAAAGTCATTGGATATAAATTTAAAAAATCAACCTTACCTACAGGAAAAGAAGTTTTAGAAAGTCTTATACCAAGAAGTGAACCAGCACAAGCTATATGATATTCACCTTCTTCTTCACAAAAATATTTTAAAGAATTTAAAGCATTAGAACATTCTTGTATTTCATCAAATATAATTAATGTAGTATTTTTATTTATTTTTTTACCATTAACTAAAGATAATTGTTCTATGATTCTTTTAGGATCTTTAGTATTTAAAAATAGTTGTGCTAATCCATCATCATGATCAAAATTAAAATATGCTACATTATCATAATTATTTTTACCAAATTCTTTTAGAATATATGTTTTTCCTACCTGCCTTGCACCTTTTAAAATTAAAGGTTTCCTATCCTTACTATTTTTCCAATTAATAAGTTTTTCCATTATAAATCTTTGCACATTATCATCTCCTCTAGTAACATTATATCACGTTTTTGCAAGAAATATTCACCTGAAAATCACATTTTTGCACACTTTTTCGTCTAATTTATCACATTTTTGTATTTTTGTTTAAATTAAAACCCAGTAATTACACTGAGTTTTATAACATATTAAGAAGCTATAGTGTATGGACTACTTGATGTTCCTTCTCCTGATAATGTGATATCAGATGACAGATAGAGAACTGGG
>CAVDHX010000068.1:0-2494 GCA_963609095.1 Sphaerochaetaceae bacterium
AGGTTTTTCATAATATTAAAAAAATTAACTAAAATCAAATTTTTCTGATATACTTAAAGTGGTGATAATATGACTTATGATGTAATTATAATAGGAGCAGGACCAGCCGGATTATTTTCCGCATATGAATTAATTGAAAACAATAAAAACCTAAAAATACTATTAATAGATGAAGGAAATTTCGCATCAACTAGATTTTGTCCAATGACAAAAACAGGAAAATGTGCAAACTGCACACCATGCCAAATTTTATCAGGTTATGGTGGAGCAGGTACATTTTCTGATGGAAAACTAAACTTCATACCAAAACTAGGAAAAAGTGATCTATTTAAATACATGGATGAAAATGAAGCCAACATATTAATAGATGACTGTGAAAAAATATTTAACAAATTCGAAATGGATAGTAAAATATATCCATCAAACATGTCTGAAGCATTAAAAATAAAAAGTAAAGTAGCCCTAACAGGCTCTCGCCTTTTATTAATAAAACAAAAACATTTAGGTAGTGATAAACTACCACATTATATAGATGCCTTCACACAATACCTTAAAAAAAAGAAAGTAGAACTACTAGACAAAACAAAAGTAATAGATATCCACAGTATAAATAAAAGCAAGCATGAAGTAATATGTAAAAATAAAACATATATAGCTAAAAAACTAATCATTGCCCCAGGAAGAACAGGAGCAAAATGGGTTCAATCATTAGCTGACAAATATAAAATTTCTTATTTATCTAAAAGCATTGAAATAGGAGTTAGAGTAGAAGTAAGAAAAGAAATATTAGAAAGCTTATGCAACGTAATATATGATCCAACAATATTCATCAAAACAAAAACATATAACGATGAAATAAGAACATTTTGTACAAACCCAGGAGGATTCGTCGCCAAAGAAAATTACTATGGATATATATGCGTAAATGGTTATGCCCTAAAAGATATTAAATCAAACAACAGTAACTTCGCATTCATCTCAAAAGTCAATCTAACCCAGCCTGTAACAAACACAAGAGAATATGGTGAAAGCATAGCCCATATTGCCAATGTTTTAGGCGATGGAAAACCAATAATACAAACATTAAAAGACTTAAAACAAGGTAGAAGAAGCGAATGGCATAGAATAAATAAAGGATTTATAACACCAACCTTAAAAGATTGTGTAGCTGGAGATCTAGCCCTAATCTTACCACATAGAATAATAACAAATATCATTGAAGGATTAGATAAACTAAACGAAATAATACCTGGAGTAAATAATGGTGAAACATTACTATACGGACCAGAAATAAAATTCTTTAGTAATGAAATAGAAACAAACAATAAATTTAAATTAAATGACTATGACATCTATTTCATAGGAGATGGAGCAGGTAAAGCAGGAAACATTGTCACAGCAGCAGCAACAGGATTAGTAGCCGCACGAGATATATTAGAAAATGTAAAATAATATATAAAACAAGTGATTTATCGAAAATATTACTTGTTTTTTTCCCCTTTTTTTGATATAAGATATTTGTAAGGAGTGATAGTATGGATAATGAGCCTAAAAGATCTGAAAAAAATATAGAAGGTAAAGCTTTTAATGAGTGGTTATATGAATTATTTAGGGAAATTGCAAAACCAACAGTTGAAATTGATAAGGAATTACAAAATGATAAAGATGCGATATTAAATGCGGTTAAAGAAAATGGTTGTGCGTTAAAATATGCATCAGAAGAATTACGTAATGATAGGGAAATAGTATTAGCCGCAGTACAACAAGATGGATGGGCATTAAAATATGCATCAGAAGAATTGCGAAACAACAAAGATATTGTACTAGAAGCACTAAAAAATGATGAATCGGCTGTTGAAGATTTAAAAAAATTAGTCCCAGAAGAACTATTAAATGATAAGGATGTTTTAATAACGGCAATAAGACAACAACCTAGTAAAATATCATTGATAAAAGATTTAATATATAATTTTCGCGATGATAAAGATTTTATCATGGAATTAATGAAAGTGGATCCATATGCAATAAGACGTGCTTCAACAGCGGTTATGCGAGAAATAATAAATATTGACAGTAATGCTATTAATTATGTTACTGATACGTTTAGAAAGCGTGAAGAAGAAAGAGCGTCTAAAAAACCTTCTCCTACAAAAATTAAAAAGGGACCATTTAGTGCCATAATTAGGGAAGAGGCATTAGCAAGTGTAAAAGAAAATGGAATGGCCTTAAAATTCTTACGCGATAATTTTTTGTGCTATGACAGGGATATAGTTTTAGCGGCAGTAAATAATAATGGTTTATCCTTACAATTTACTTCACAAAATTTACAAGATGACAAAGAAGTAGCACTTGCTGCAGTTAGAAACGATGGATTATCTCTACAATTTGTTTCAAGCAATTTACAAAATGATAAAGATATTGTACTAGTTGCATTACAAAATGATGGATTAGCACTACAATATACTTCTAAAAAATTACAAAATGATAAAGATAT
>CAVDHX010000069.1:0-2551 GCA_963609095.1 Sphaerochaetaceae bacterium
TAAATTAACTGTTATTTTAGTCAACAAAATGTATAAAAAAGGCTTGGTATTTTGTTGACTTTTCTACCTTTTTTGATATAATTAATACTGGTACATTTATTTATCCCACATGCGTAAGTCCTGGGAAAACTTACAAATGTAATGGAGAAAGGAAAAGTAAAATGAAAACATACATGCAAAGAAAAGAAGATGTTACTAGAACATGGTATGTTGTGGATGCTGAAGGTCAAACTTTGGGTCGTTTAGCTACTAAAGTTGCTAATGTGTTAAGAGGTAAACATAAACCTACTTATACTCCACATATTGATGGTGGTGACTACGTTATTGTTGTAAATGCTGATAAAGTAGTACTTACTGGTAACAAATTAAATGATAAAATTTATTATAATCACAGTAGATATACTGGTGGACTTCGTGAAAGAACAGCTAAAGAAATGGTTGAAAAATATCCAGTTGAAATGGTTGAAAGAGCTGTTAAAGGTATGCTTCCAAAAGGAAGATTAGGAAGACAAATGTATAAAAAATTATTTGTATATGCTGAAGGAAATCATCCACATAGTGCACAACAACCTGTCGCACTTAAAATGGACTAGGAGGGTTTAAATGACTGATAGAAAATTTGTAGGAACTGGAAGAAGAAAAGCTTCTATTGCTAGAGTACAAATGGTACCTGGTAAAGGTAAAATTACTGTTAATGGCAGAGATGTTAGAGAATTTTTCCCTTATGAAACTAATATTATGGATTTAATGCAACCTTTAGTTGCAACAAATAATGAAACTACATTTGATATTACTGTTAAAGTAAACGGTGGTGGATTTACTGGTCAAACTGGTGCTATCCGTTTAGGTATTACTAGAGCTTTACTTGTTTATGATAAAGCTAATGAAGGTAAAGAAGACAGTTATAGAAAAACTTTAAAAAGAGCTGGATTTGTTACTCGTGATCCAAGAGTTAAGGAAAGAAAGAAACCTGGACTTAAAGGTGCACGTAGAGCTCCACAATTCTCAAAGAGATAATAAATTTTATTATAAAAGTGTTGAAGTTATTTCAATGCTTTTTTTGTAAAATTTTGTGTAAAGTGGTATTTATTTTTAATTTTGGTATTGTTTTAAAAAAAGTATATGCATATAATTGTGGTATAAGGTTGGAACAATAAGGGGCTGGCATGTGCCAATTCATTCCAACTTTTTATTTTGCTTAAATTTTGTTATATTAATTAAGGAAAGCGAGGAAATATACGCTTAAAAAATTTGATTATTGTAGTTGCTTTTTAAAAAATGATGAATTATTAATTTGTCCAAAATGCAAAAATAAGCTTTATTTTAATGAACATTATTTAATTTGTGATAATAAACATACTTATGATATTTCAAAAAAAGGAATTACAACTTTAATTGCTAACAATCATATTAAAAGAAGTAAAGTGTATAATCAAACATTATTTTTAAATCGTAGAAAATTTATCGAAAAACTATTTTATTCTGAATTATATGACTTTATAAGTAACATCGTTAATAATAAATTTAAAAAGAAAATTAATATTTTGGATTTTGGTTGTGGTGATGGTGCACATACTATCAATATTTTAAATTTGCTTGATTGTAAATATAATTATTACGGGTTTGATTATTCTAAAGTAGCTATTGAAATGGCAAGCAAATATAATTATTATTCTAGATTTTATTTTGTAGGTGATGTTAATGATGTTCCTATTAAGGATAAATCGGTTGATTTGATATTAGATGTTCTATCTCCATATAATAAGTATGAAGTGATAAGATTGTTGAAAGATAACGGCTTGCTTATAAAGGTTTCACCTGGTAAAGATTATCTTAAAGAACTTCGAGGATGTTTAGCTATTTCTACATATGAAAAACAAGACGATATTGAAAACAATTTAAAAAAAGGCTTTAAAAGTATAGAAAAATTTAATATTTCATATACTCGTACAATTAATGAAGAAGAATTTAATTATTTATTAAATATGATACCTATTGTATCAAAAAATATTAAAAAAATACCAACTAATATTACACTAGATTTAGTTGTTTATGTTGTGAAAGGTGAAAATGTATGATTTCAAAATATGTACATAAAATAAAAATTTCAAATGATGTATATGCCATATTTAATATTTAGTAGTGTTGCCAGTATTTGTTAATTCAGAGCAATGCAATTTAATTTTTAATAATTAACTTTATAAAATAAATGATAATGATAAAGTTTGATTAATTAAGGCTGGAATAATTATTGAATTTCCAAAATATTACTATTAAAGGCGGAGTTGTTATGCATAATTTATCAAATGATAAGCGTAGAGCAACTCGTGATTTAGATTTAGATTTTATAAAATATTCTTTAGATGATAATTCGATTATAAATTTTATTAATGAATTAAATAAATCTATTAAATATATTAATTTTGAAATAATAGATGAAATTATCCCATTGTACCATACTTTTTATTTAAGCCAATTAGTTAAAGGAATTGTGAATGTCAATTTTACTTCCAACAGTAGGATATACACTAGGAAATGTTGGATGAATCTT
>CAVDHX010000070.1:0-6851 GCA_963609095.1 Sphaerochaetaceae bacterium
ATATATAAATATATTTTAAAGAAAGATAAAAGTTTAAAATTCAAATTATTTATATCATTTATTTTAGAATTCTTTTTAATTGAAACAGCACCATCTGGTAGAGAAGCTTTATATTGGTTTAATGGGGCAGTTAATTATGTGTTCTTTTGGTCTTTATTATTAATTGTTTTTTCTGGATATTTAGCTTATTTCTGTTTTAATAAAAAAAGGCCAATATTATTAATTCTATTATCTTTCGCAAGCTTTTCTTTATCAGGGGGTAATCATGTAACAGCTTTTGCTGGTATTATAATTGGAATTGTTTTTTGTATATTATCTTTCATAAAAAAGAAACAAAGGTTATTAACAATACCTTTATTATTTGAAATTTTAGGTTTTCTAATTAATATAAGTTCTCCAGGGACTAAAGTAAGAGCAGCCGCACTCGCACAATGTAAACAAGGAGTATTTAATACAATTTATACCACATTTTTAAAATCATTTGAATTATTTAGTGAATGGATTTCAATTTCTTTAATTTTAATGATAGTGCTATTAATCTGCTTAATTTGGGATGATATAAAAGATTTAAAAATTAATTATTCAAAGCATTTGCTATTAATACCATTCATTTCATATTTACTTATTGCGGCAATGATGTGTGTGCCTTATTATGTATTAGGAGGCTATGGAGCTGGACGAGTTCTTAATGTTTTATATTTTACTTTTGTATTATTATTAATGTTTAATATTTTATTGTTATTAAAATATTTAAAAGATAAAAAAATTATAAAAATCAATAGATTTGATAAATTAAAAGTTGGAATCATTTCAATTGTTTGTATTATATTTATTGGTATTATAGGGAATAACTTTTATTTTTTCAGTACTTCTTTTGAAGCATTTAATGAAATAAAATCTGGAACAGCTAAAAAATTTAGTGATCAAAGTTATGATAGAGTTAAATTATTAGAAAATAAAAGTTTAGATAAAGTTATAGTTAAACCATATGAAGCTAAACCAGAACTATTATATGGTATAGATCTTTGTGAAATAACTGATGAAAATTCATGCGAAAACAGTGTTATAAATCAATATTATAACAAAAAAGTAGTAGGTATTAAGCAAGAATAAAATATATAAAATTAATTACATAAGTTTAGAAATAAAACTATAATGGTTTTGTTTCTTTTATTTATATGGTATACTTAAAATAGTTAGGTGAGGTAAATGAAGAAAAAAGTTATGTTTATATCAAGTACAGGTGGACACTTTGTTGAACTTATGCAGTTAAAACCACTATTCAAAAAATATGATTATCACATTGTTACAGAAAAGACAGATAATAATGTAAAATTAAAAAAACAATATGGGGAAAAAATTGACTTTTTAATATTTGGCTCTAAAGATCATAAATTAGTTTATCCATTTAAATTATTAATAAATTGTTTTTTATGTTTGTTTATTTTTATTAAATTTAGACCTAAATATATTGTTTCAACTGGGGCTCATGTTGCCGGTCCTATGTGCTGCATAGGTAAAATATTTGGATGTAAAATTATATTTATTGAAACATTTGCTAATATGACAACAAAAACAATTACAGGTAAATTAGTTTATAAATTTGCTGATTTATTTATTGTGCAGTGGGAAAGTATGTTAAAACTTTATCCAAAAGCTAAATATTTTGGTGGGATTTTTTAAGGAGAGATTTTATGATTTTAGTTACATTAGGTACTCAAGATAAACCTTTTACAAGATTACTTGAAGCAGTTCAAAAACAAATAGATAATGGAAATATAAAAGATGAGGTTGTTGTTCAAGCAGGATATACAAAATTTGAAAGTAAAGATATGAAAATATATGAATTAATTGAATATGAAAAGTTTGATAAATTAGTTAAGGATTGTGATATTTTAATTACTCATGGAGGAGTTGCGAGTATATTAAATGGAATCAAAAATGAAAAAAAAGTAATTGCTGCAGCTAGATTAAAAGAATTTGGTGAGCACACTAATGACCATCAATTACAGATAATTAGTGATTTTTCTAAAAAGGGCTACTTACTTGCTTTAGATGATTTTGATAAGTTAGATGAAGTATTAAAACAAGCAAAAAAATTTAAACAAAAAAAATATGTTAGTAATACCGAAAATTTTATAAAACATATAGAAAATTATATAGAAAATAATTAGGTGGTTAAAATGAAAAAAGTATTATTTTTACAAAATGAAAATGCTTTAGGTGGTGTTTGGTATGTCAATAAATCTGTAGCTGAAGCTTTAGTAAAAAAAGGCTATGATGTTAGTATTGTATCTATTAGAAATAGTTTAGATAAAAAATTAAAGTGTGATAAACGTATAAAATTGGATATTATTAATAACGATTCGTGGAATTTAATGAGAAAAAAAGATGTTATAATGCCACTTAAAAAATTAAAATTAATTTCTTTTTTAAAAAATATATTTAAATATTATAAATCACATTCAAAATTAAAAAATGATTATAAAAAACTAAAACAATATATCATTTTAAATAAACCTGATTATATAATAGCGTCTCACTATCAAACTTTATATGGAATTCCAAATGAATATTTGTCAAAAACATTATATGAACATCATGCATCATTTGATTTTTTAAATGAGGCAAAAGATAATTTTAATGTTTTAAAAAAATATAATGGTAAAATATATGGCTATATTTGGTTAAGTAAAGCCGCATTAAATAAAGCTTTAAAAAATGGTTTTAATAAAAGTTTTTGTATATATAATCCAGTAAGATTTAATTGTGAAAAAAAAGCTAATGTTATTCAAAATAAAAAAATTGTCGTAATTACTCGTATTGAAAATTATAATAAAAGAATTAATTTAATGATTGAAATGGTTAATGATATTTTTAAAGATAAAGCTTTTAAAAATTGGTCATTTGATATTTATGGGTTAGGTGAATTTGATTTAGAAAGTAAAAAAATAATAAATAATAACAATCAAATTAATTATAAAGGCGTTACTGATAATCCTAAAGAAGTTTTATTAAATAGTTCTATTAGTTTAAATACTTCAATATTTGAGGGGTTTTCTATGAGTATATTAGAATCTACTATGTGTGGCATACCAACGGTGACATTTAATCATGGTGAGTCCATTAATGAAGAAGTTTTAAAAGATAAAACTGGTTATGTTATTAAACAAAATGATAAAAAGTTATATAAAGAAAAACTTATGTATTTAATGAATGATGAAGATACATTAAAGAAGTTTTCTAATAATTGTAAAGAATATTCAAATAATTTTTTAATTGAAAATATTATAAATAAGTGGATTGATTTATTTAAAGAAATGGAGAAAAATGATGAAAATTAGTATTATTGTTCCAATATATAATGTAGAAGATTATTTAGAAAAATGTTTAGATAGCTTAGTTAATCAAACATTTAATGATTATGAAATATTATGTATTAATGACGGTTCACCTGACAATAGTCAAAAAATAATTGAAAAGTATGAGAAAAAATATCCTAACTTAGTTTTTGGATTTAAAAAAGAAAATGGGGGACTATCAGATGCGAGGAATTATGGATTAAGTAAAGCTAAAGGAGATTATGTTTTATTTATTGATAGTGATGATTATATAGAAAAAAATACTTTAGAAATTTTATATAGTGAAGTAGTTAAAGGTTATGATATTGTATCATTTAATTTTAATAAAATTTGGGATGATGGTAAAATTGTGCCATGTATTAATCAAAAAATAGATGATTATAAAAAGTTTATGATAGCATTTCCTATGGCTTGTAATAAAATTTTTAAAAGAAAATTATTTGATGATGAATTTAAATTTAAAAAGGGAATTTTATATGAAGATTTAGAGTTTATTCCTTCTTTAGTTTTAAAAACAAATAAAATTTCTTCAATAGATAATTATTTATATTATTATTATCAAAGAAAAGGGTCTATAATGAATCAAAATAAATTTAATAATAGATTATTAGATATATTTACAGTTTTAAATTCATTAGAAGATAGATTTATTAAAAATAACAAATATAACGAATATTATGAAGAATTACAATATTTAAATGTTGAGCACTTACTTTATAGTGCAGGATTAAGATTTAGTGTATTTAAAGATGGAAAAAAACATTTAGAAAAATGTAATGATATAATCAATTCAAAATATAGAAATTTTAAAAATAATAAATATTATAAAGAAAAAAGTTTTAAATTTAAATTAATATGCAATTTAACTTATCATAAACATTATAAATTACTGAAATTAATAAGCAAACTTAAAGGATAGGTGATAATATGCCAAAAGTAAGTATAGTAGTTCCTGTTTATAATACAGAAAAATATTTAGAAAGATGTTTAGATAGTCTAGTTTACCAAACATTAAAAGATATTGAAATAATTGTAGTAAATGATGGAAGTATAGATAACAGTAAAAATATAATTGAAAAATATGTTAAAAGCTATCCTAAAAAAGTATTTTCTTATGACAAAGAAAATGGGGGACTATCAGATGCAAGAAATTACGGAATAAAAAAATGCAACAGCAATTATATTGGCTTTGTTGATAGCGATGATTATGTAGATTTAGATATGTTTAAAAATTTATATGAAAAAGCTATATCGGGTGATTATGATGTTACTGTATGTGATGTTAGATTAGATTATGGCAATTATACTAAAGAAATATCTTCTAAAGTTTTAAAAGATTTAAATGATAAAGAAGAAATAAAAAAACAGATGATAGATATCTATCCAACCGCATGGAATAAAATTTATAAAAAAGAATTATTTGATAAAGTTTTATTTAAAAAAAATGTATGGTATGAAGATGTAGAATTTTTATACAGATTATTTCCTTACATTAAAAGTATAGCAACAGTTAAAATGCCACTTATCAATTATGTTCAAAGAAAAGGAACTATTAGTAAAACATATAATAAAAAAATATATGATTATATTGATAATTTTAATGGTATTGTAAAGTTTTATAAAGATAATAATTTTTATGATGAATATTATAGTGAATTAGAATATTGTTATGTTAGATATTTATATAAAACATTTATTAAAGCAGCTGCTCATTTGAATAAAAAAGAATATAAAATAGCTTGTAAAAAAGCTATAGAAAATGTTAATAATAATTTCCCAAATTATAAGAAAAATAAATATTTAAAAAGTGGATTATCATCATTTTATATGAAACATTTTAATTCAATTACTCAAAAGATAATATATAATTTATTTAAAAATAGCTAGGAGAATATGTATGAAAGAATTAATTAAAAAATCTAATAAAATTGTAGAAAAACAAATATTAATCAAAATGTTTTTGTTGTTTGTTTTATTTATGACATTAGGCATACTTATCCCTTATGGTGGGGACGATTGGGGAAATTCTTTGATTAAAATAACTTCTATGACACAATTAATAGATATTGTAAGGGGTTTTTATTTAACTTGGGAAGGAAGAATATTTAGTAGAGTTTTTCTTTGCTTATTAGTCCCTAATCAAATTTTATGGGCATTTATAAATTCAATAACAATGTGTCTTTTCTATTATATACTTTGCAATTTTTTTGAAAAAAAATATGATAAATTTATTTTCCCATTAATAATAATTTTTATTTTAGGAGCAAACAACGTTGCATTTTCACAAGTGTATGTATGGAAGACAGGAAACATAACATACTTTTTTCCAATAGTGTTTGCTTTTTTCTTAATGTATTCACGAAAAAAAATATTTAAAAATGAAACATTGAAATTTAAAAAAATTGAAATCATTTTAATCCCATTAACTTTCATTTTTTCTTTATTTGTTGAAAATATAACAGTTGCAATTATCATGATTTGTTTTCTTAATTTAATTTTATATTATAAAAAGTATCATAAAATTGATATAATCATGTTTTTTTGCTTAATTGCAGCATTAATAAGTTTTACAATTATGTTGATAAGTCCAGGAAACGCTATAAGATTAAGCGGTGAAACATCATTTTCTAATTTGACAATTACACAAAAGGTAATGTCTAATATTCCTAATTTTATATATTATACTTTTACATCACAGGCTTGTGTAATTTCATTAATTTTATTAATTATAATTTTTTCGAGTAAATTTAGAATGCCAATTAAAATAATTATATATTGTATTTTGGTGGTACCTTTTTTAACAATAATAGCTAATTATGTTATTCCATTTTATAAATTTCATTATTTTGAAATTTTATTAGATATTAGTCGTTGGTATATTTTGATATATTGGATTTTATTTGCTATAGTTGCAGTTTTTATAGTGATTTATTATACTGTAAAAAATAAAGATTATTTTCCTTTATATTTTGCAATTATTGGTTTAATTTCAAATGTTTCAATGATGGTAACTCCTACATGGGGCGGCAGGACAGCTTATTTTACTGCTATTTGTTTATGCATTTGTTATACATTAATTTTATTAAATTTATATGATAAATTATTAATAAAAGAAATTATAGTAAAAATATTAAATATTATTAGCTTTTTATTTATTGTAGTTTTAATTGTGTATGCATTTGTGGTATTTTATTTTAATATTAAACGAAATGAATATATTGAATTGCAAAAAAAACAAAATAAAAAAGATTATGAAATAATTATTATTCCTGATTATTATGCATGGAACTTAAACGTTTGGGGGTCAGATGGTCCATTTGCTTTAAGTTTTAAATCAGCATATGGAATTGACCAAAATGCTAATTTAATCATGGTTCCATTAAAAGACATTAATAGTATTAAATATAAGGAGGAAAAATAATGAAACAATTAATAAAAGAAAAAATTTTATTGTTAAAGGAAATAATAAAAAATAATAAAAAATCATTT
>CAVDHX010000071.1:0-19733 GCA_963609095.1 Sphaerochaetaceae bacterium
ACACTTTTTAAAAATAATTTAAAAAAATAAAAGGAAAACATAAATAAATATTGTATCTTTATTATAGAGGTGTTCAAATGGAAACAATAAAATTAGATAAATATCAAAAAAGAGTAATAAAAAACAATTCAAAAAATTTACTAGTACTTGCCCCTGCTGGAAGTGGAAAAACATTCACAATAATTCAAAAAATAATTCATTTAGTAGATAATAACATAAAACCAGAAGAAATATTATGCATAAGTTTTACAAAAGCTGCATCAGAAAGTCTAAAAGAAAAACTAAAACAGCAAAACATAAACATAGATGTTCATACCTTTCATAGCCTAGGAAATAAAATAATAAAAAAAACCACATCAAAAACCCTAGCTCCACAAACCACATTAAAAGACATAACCGAAAAACATATTAATGAATATAAACGTCTAGACATATTAATAAATGCCCCATTCATAGAATTTGGAAATGGAAATAGTAAAATACTAAAAGCAAATATTCTAAAACATACAGTATACAAAACATATCTAGTAAACACAATCATAACATTCATAAATCTATTCAAAAGTAATAATTATACAATAAAAAACTTTCAACAATTCCAAAATCAAAATAAAAAACAAAACAATTATAGAAAACAAAAAAGACACAAAGAATTCCTAAAGTTAGTAAAAAAAATATATATCCATTACAATGATTATTTATCATCATCACATCAAATTGATTTCCACGACATGATAAACGAGGCCACAAAAATAATAAAAACAGAAGAAATATATCCTTATAAATATATAATAATTGATGAATATCAAGATACATCGCTAAATAAATGCGAATTAATAAAAGAAATCCAAAACAAAACAAACGCCAAACTAATAGCCGTAGGTGATGATTGGCAATCAATATATCAGTTCACAGGAAGTAACCTAGAAATATTCACAAACTTTAAAAAATACTTCAAAAAAGCAAAAACAATAAAATTAAAATATTCATATAGAAACTCAAATGAACTACTAAAAGTAACATCAAAATTTATAAAGAAAAATCCATATCAAATAAAAAAACGTGTTAAATCAAACAAAAAACTACCTAAACCTATTACTATATATTATTATGAAAACATAAATGAAATATGGAATAAAATAACAAAAGACATAAAAGGAAAGGCATATATATTAGGACGAAACAACAAAGACATAAATAACTTACCACACATACCAAAAAACATGAAATTCATGACAATACATAAATCAAAAGGATTAGAAGAAGAACAAATAATATTAATAAACCTAGAAAACAAAATAGATGGCTTTCCCAGTAAAATAATACCAAGTGAATATTTAATGTACGTAACTTCAAACATAGATAAATTTCCGTATGCCGAAGAAAGAAGACTATTCTATGTCGCTCTAACAAGAACAAAAACAAATGTAATTTTACTTGTAAAAAAAGATAACCCCTCTATATTTATTACAGAGTTAGTAAAAAATTATAAAAAACATATAAAAATTGTCGAAAAATGTTGACAAACAAAGAATAAAGTCATATACTATACGAGTATACCAAATTGGTATATTAGTTTACTTGAGAAGGGAAATATATATGAATAAAAAAGAAGATGTCGTAAATGCTGCACGCGAATTATTTCAAACGTATGGCTATAAAAGAGTAACCATGGATGAAATTGCAAAAAAATCAAACGTTACAAAAAAAACAATATATACTTATTTCAAAGATAAAGATGACTTAATAAAATATTTTCTAAAAGAAGAATTAATAAAAATGAAAAATATCATAGAACAAATCGAAAAAGAAAATTTAACATTTGATTTAAAAATACACAAAATAATATCAACTTTACTAGAATACCGTAAAGAAGAAAAATTACTTCACTTCTTCACTGAAGAAGCAAAAAACTTACCTTCTAGTGTTGCAAAAGAATGTGTAGACAAAGTCAACGAAACAATTATCAATGAAATAAAAAATCTTTTAGAAAAAGCAATTCAAGAAAAAAACGTAAAGCAGTGTAATACAGAATTAACATCTTTTCTAATTTATAAAATATATGTTGCCCTAATATTCGAATGGGATAAACCAATAGATAAAAGCGAAGTAACAGATAGTTTAATGCAATTCTTAAAATATGGTTTATTTAATTAGGGGGAGAAAAAATGCAAGATAAAAAAACAAAAATAATGAAAGTGGCCGTAATATTAGGTATTTTGATTTTGCCACTTATCTATAGCATAGTCTATCTTGGCGGTTTCTGGGATCCATATGGAAACTTAGAAGGCGTTCCAGTAGCCCTAGTCAATGAAGACAAATGCGAAAAAGATTGTAAAGGTACAGAACTCATAGACCAACTAACAGATGCTGCTACCTTTAAATTTGACGTAGTATCTAAAAAGAAGGCTGAAAAAGGTTTATTAAATAAAAAATACTATGCAGTAATTACTATACCTAGTGATTTCACTGAATCATTCACAAAAGCCTCAACAAAAGATCGTCATGAAGCTACAATCACTTATTCACCAAATAAGAAAACAAGTTACCTAGCTTCACAAATAATCAATAGTGCAATGACAAAAGTTCAAGCAAAACTTCGTTCAGAAGTAACAAAACAAGTTGTAAACACCTTAACTGATAACTTAAATAAAGTTCCAGAACAAACAAAACAAATTGAAAATGGACTTACAACAATCAGTGAAGGAACAAGCAAATTAAATAGTGGTGCTAACCAATTAAAAAACGGCACAGTAACACTAAACACAAGCTATAAAGTCTTTGATGGTGGTATTAACGAATTAACATCTGGACTTAATACATTAAATACAAATTACAAAACATTAGATGATGGTATTAATACACTATATGATAGCGTTCATAACACATTATTACCACAAGTAACTCAAAGTATGACCAATTTACAAAATGGTGTAGCTCAAATAAAAGATGGTAGTAATTACATCACAACAACTTTAACTGAAGCTGATTATAAAAATCAAATAAATTCATTTATGGATAATACTAATCAAGTATATCAAGCCTTAGCTGCAATGTGTGATGCTGGTCAACTTTCAAATGAAAGTTTATGCCAAGTTGCCAAAGCCTATACTACTGCTGATGATAAAGGAACAACAGGAATTCAAAAATTAAAAGCAGGAACAAATGGATTACTTGATGGTCAAGCAAAAGTTGATGCAGGAATCAATAATCTCGCAAATAATCTATCAGGTATATCAGCTTTAACACAAGGATTAAATACATTAGATGAAAGTATTTTAAAACTTAAAAACGGTTCTTCTACAGTATATAGTGGTATTGCTAAATTAAAAGAAGGAGCAAACACTCTAGCTACAAACTCTGCTAAAATAAGTAGTGGAATAAACACATTAGATTCATCAGTATCAACACTACAAACTGGTACTAGCCAATTAAATAGTGGCGTTAATAGTGCTAAAACACAAGTTTCAAGTAAAATAACTGAAACAGAAAACGAATTAAAACAACTAGATGGACTAGATGAATATGCCGCAAATTCAGTAAAAATAAATGAAAAAGACTATGGTAAAGTAGATCAATATGGTACATTCTTTGCTCCATACTTCATGTCATTATCACTATGGATTGGTGGAATATTAATCTTAATCGGTCTATATTATGACCCAGATGGAAGATTTAAATTATTAGGTAGAAATACTACAAATAGACCACTTAGACTATTGGCTTATAATGGTATTGGTGTATTACAAGCATTAATTTTAGGATTCATCTTAAAATCAGCAATGGGATTTACAGTAACAAACGTATTCTTATACTATATAAGTTGTATATTAATCTCAATATCATTCTTATCAATCATCTTATTCTTATTCATTAACTTTAAAGATGTTGGTAAATTCCTAGCAGTCGTACTTCTAGTATTGCAATTAGCTGCTTCAGGTGGAACATTCCCAGTTGAAACAGAACCAGCATTCTATCAAGCAATCTATCCATTTATGCCAATGCATTATTCAATAGAATTACTTCGTGAATCATTTGTAAATATAGATAGTACAATTATAACTAGAGATGTCGTAATCTTAGTAGGAATATTAGTTGTATTTGGTGGTTTAACTTTATTAACAGGATACATCAAAACAAAAAAAGAAAAAGTAAAGGTTAAATAAATCCTTTACTTTTTTATTATAAAATTATATTATTAAAATAAGGAAGGTGAAATTATGGGTTTATTAAAAGCCACAACTAGTTCAATATCATCTGGACTAGGAGATCAATTTAAAGAATACATTATTTGTCCCCAAATCGAAAACAATGTATTAATTCAAAAAGGATTCGTAAAACATGGAGATGGAAATAGAAATCCAAGTGACGGAATAATCACAAAAGGTAGTCAAATAGTAGTTCCAGAAGGAATGGCAATGATGATCATCGATAATGGTGCTATAGCTGACTTCTCAGCTGAACCAGGAACTTACACATATGAACAAAGCACTGAACCAACAGTATTTGATGGTGGATTCTTTAAAGGAATAGGAGAAACAATCAAAACAATAGGAAGACGTATTACATATGGTGGTCAGACTGCACACGATCAAAGAGTATACTACGTTAATACAAAAGTAATAACTGGAAACAAATTTGGTAGTCCTCAACCAAAAAAAATAACAGATGAAAAATATGGAATTTTAGAAGTTACATTCTTTGGAGAATATGCTTTTAAAGTGCAAGATCCAGCTAAATTAGTTGCAAGTGTAATTGGAACAAATCCAAAAGACACAATTACCTACGAAGAAGTAGTTGGTAATCAATTAAAAACAAAATTCATAGAAAAAGTAACATATGCAATTTCAAATGTAATGAGAAACAAAAAAGTATCATTTGGTGATATGGGACTTTATGGAAGTGATATTTCTGATGAAATGAATACATGCCTAAATGATTCATGGAAACAGCAATATGGATTAATAATTACAGATGTTGCCATGGCTGACATTAATCTAACAGAAGAATCAATGAAAAGAGTATCAAAAATTGACGATGCTAAAATTTTCTCAGATTCAACCATGCAATCAGGTTTAATGGCATCCGCATCCGCAGAAGCACTAACAAAAGCAGCCGAAAACTCTAGTGGCTCAATGGCGGGATTTATGGGTATGACAATGGCAAATCAAGCAGGAGCAACAGTAATGGGAGCCGTTAATCAAAACAGCCAAGGAAATGGTAAATTTTGTTCAAACTGTGGAGCTCAATTAAAAGGCCCATTTTGTAGTAATTGTGGAACAAAAGCCGAATGAATGAAATACTAAAATATGATAGTGAATTTACCGAAAGTAAATTTATAACATACGTAAACAATGTTTTCATACAAGTTCATCTAGCTATTGTTACCAAAGAACTAGAAAACATAAAACACTTTGTTTCAGATAATCTATACAATAAATTAATCCAAAAAGTAAACATCTTAAATGAACAAAACTTAACCCAAATGTATGATGAAATTAATGTTGCCCAAACTGATATACTTAGTTATCAAATTGACAACGATATAATGATAATAGAAGTAAACATTGTATCAAGATATTTAGACTATCTAATGGATAGTAATGGAAATTATAAAAGCGGTAATATGGATGCAAGAGTGCAAAAAAACAATCATCTAGTATTTACTAAAAAAATAAATTTCAAACAACCACAAACAGTAAATAGATGCCCAGGTTGTGGAGCTTCTATTGATGTAAACCTAAATGGAAAATGTCCATATTGTGGAACAATATATAACTTAGAAGATAAAAATTGGATTTTATCTTCACTAGAAAATTAGGTGAAAATATGAAAGAAAAAATAAGAAATTTATTATTAATTGTATTCGCATTTTTAATGATTTTATTGCCACAATATCATCCACAAGCTGATTCTGGTTTTGATGGCAGTTATGATAGTGGCTCATCATCATCTTGGAGTTCATCAAGTTCTTCTGATTATTCATGGAGTTCATCGAGTAGTACAAGTTCAGGTAATTCTTCTCCAGTTTCCGTGTTTATAACACTTATATTTCTAATAGTATTTGTTATTATATTAGCTGATAAACTAAAAAATCCTGATTTAATAAATCAATCAACCATGCCGACAACAAATTCATATGATTTAAATAAATTAAAAGAAATATTACCAGATTTCAATGAAGAAGAATTTAAAAATAAAACATATGAAATATATACAAATATTCAAACAGCATGGATGAACTTTGATAATGATACAATACAAAAGTTAGTTACAGATGAATTATATAGTATGTATAAATCTCAATTAACAACACTAAAAGTAAAAAAACAAACCAACATAATGAAAAACTTCTCATTACTAGATTTCAAAATAGTTGGTATGGATATTAATAACAAAACAATTTCTCTATCAGTAAATATGAAAGTAGAATGTTATGATTATATAATAGATTCAACAAATAAAACAGTTAGAGGAAATGATAAACATAAAGTTACATATAACTACTTCATGACATTTAATAAAGGAATAAGTAATAAATCAAATAAATGTCCAAATTGTAATGCACCATTAGATAATGTTAATTCAAGCAAATGTCCATACTGTGATTCGAATATAATAAACGAAAACTACGATTGGGTTTTATCAAAAAAACAAGTTATATCACAAACAGTAAATAAAAAGCGTTGATTCGCTTTTTTATTTGCTTGTCTTTTGAATCAATAATTTTATCAATAATTTTAATAAATTCTTTTTTTATCTTCGTATTCATAAACAGCAGTGGATAAACTTAAAAATTTTTAGTTTCATAATTAAAAATATGTGATATTATACTTATAACGAAAACACCTTTCTTTTTTTGCGAAGTATATTATAACAGGGGTTTTCGTTTTTGTATATCCGAAACCATTTTACACTATCACTAACTCAAAACAATTGACACGAATAATTATAAGTGATAAACTTACGTTGTAATTGGAGGGTGATTAAATGCGTGATGAATATAATGATGAGATAGAAAATGATTGCATAAGGCAAGTTAATGAACATAGAAGAATAAGAGAAGAAAAACGACAAACAGAACTTATAAAAAAAGAAACAACAAGAAAAAAAGTTAAAATAGCTATAATAGCCGCTATAGCCTCTGCTTCTTTAATTTATGCATCAGGACTTCCTAATTATGTTGTAGGTCATAATAAAATAGTTCAAGAATTTAAAACGGCTAATTCTGAATATTACATTCAGGATAGTTCTGAAGGATTTATCATTTGGCATGGCAGTAGCTATACTTCTAATGAAGCAGAATTTGAACAAGAAATGGATAAAATGATTGAAAATGGAAAAAATGCTGGAATGAGTGATAGCGAAATATTTGTTGGTCTTGAAGATACAATTAGTAATAGTGCAGCCTCACAAGCTTATGATGGACAAAATATAAGCCTTATTGATAGATGGAATGTATGCGTTAATAAGGCTAATACTAAACAAAAATAAAGGAGAATAAAATGGACGAAGTTGAAGTTGAAGTTCAAGAATTTGATGGCAAAGAGTATATTTTATTTAAAACAATAACTTATAATAATAATCTTTTCGATGTTTTTTGTAATCCAAATGATACAAACGACATGAAAGTTTTTAAACAAATTAATAAAGATGGAGAAATTTATTACAAAAAAGCTACTACAGATGAATCTATTAATGCAATAGCACGTTGTGCATAACATTGTTTAATTTTAAAAAACTAATCTTTGTTATTTAAAGGGTTGTATAATTATATTTATATGACCCTTTTCTACTATAAGTATACTATAATTTCTATTTTTTCAAGGTAAACTTTATTAAATTTTAGTTAAAAATAACAGCATAAAAATATAATGGTCATATTGAAAAGAAATGTATAGAGGCTAAAAAGCAAAAAAACACAATATTCAGTTTATTTTTAATATTAATTTGTATAGCAGTAAAAAGCTATACTTTTATTGAATGGAATACTGATAAAAAGAGTAACTATTTAGATAATCTAATAGGACTATAAGATAAAAATTCTCTATACATACCAAAACACAAAATAAAAAGGACTCAAAAGTCCTTTTAACATACAATAAATTTATCATCCTTAATATCAATGGTAACAGTTGAATTAAACTTAACATTATCAGAAATTATCTCTTTAGCAAGCAAACTTTCAATATTTTTACTTACATATCTTTTAATGGGTCTAGCCCCATATTTCTCATCATAAGAATTATCAACAATATATTTTTTGGCCTTATCAGTGATATTAATCTTTAATTTTTTATCGCGAAGTCTATATTCAATTTCTAAAATAATTTTATCCAAAATCTTATAAACAACATCCTTAGATAAAGAATTAAATACAACAATTTCATCAATACGATTAATAAACTCAGGTTTAAATGTTTTCCTTAATTCATTCATAATCATATCATTATCAGAATTACCTTCTAATATATATTCACTACCTAAATTAGAAGTCATAATAATAATAGTATTTTTAAAATCAACTGTTCTACCTTGTGAATCAGTAACACGGCCATCATCTAATATTTGAAGTAATATATTAAATACATCCTTATGAGCCTTTTCAATTTCATCAAACAAAATAATACTATAAGGATTTCTTCTAACAGCTTCAGTTAACTGACCACCATCATCATATCCAACATATCCTGGAGGAGAACCTATAAGTCTAGAAACAGAATGAGCTTCCATATATTCACTCATATCAATCCTAACAATATGACGTTCATCATCAAATAATTCAGAAGCCAATGCTTTAGCAACCTCAGTCTTACCAACACCAGTAGGACCTAAAAAGATAAATGAACCAATCGGTCTATTAGGATCTTTAATACCAGCTCTAGCTCTAATAATAGCCTCACTAACTAAATGTAAAGCATTATCTTGACCTTTAACCCTTTTACCTAAATTATCCTCTAAATGTAAAAGCTTATCCTTTTCAGTTCCAACTAATTTACTAATAGGAATATTAGTCCATTTAGAAATAATAGAAGCAATAGACTCATCATCAACAACATCACTTAATATAGAATTTTTATTATCCTTTTTAAGTTTATCAAGTTCTTTTTCTAATGATGGAATAACACCATGCCTTAATCTAGCTGCAGTCTCTAAATCATATTTAGACTCAGCATACTCCAATTCACGATTAGCATTTTCAATCTCTTCCTTCTTACGATTAATAGAATTATTAATAGCTTTCTCACTTTCCCAAGAATCACGAAGAGACTTTTCTTTAGACTTTAACTCACCAAGCTTATCATCAATTTCCTTAATTCTATTTTTAGAAATATCATCCTTTTCTTTTTTCAAAGCTTGTTTTTCAACCTCTAACTGCATAATCTTACGTGTTAAACTATCTAAACTAGTAGGAACAGACTCTAACTGAACCTTAATAGTCGCACATGCTTCATCAACAAGGTCAATAGCCTTATCAGGTAAAAATCTATCAGTAATATATCTGTCAGATAAACTAGCAGCTGCAACCAAAGCCTTATCCTTAATAGTAACACCATGATAAACCTCAAAACGAGATTTCAATCCTCTTAAAATAGTTATAGTATCTAAAACAGTTGGCTGTGAAACCAAAACCTTCTGAAAACGCCTTTCTAAAGCACCATCTTTTTCAATATATTTTCTATATTCATTTAAAGTAGTAGCCCCAATACAATGAATTTCACCACGAGCAAGCATCGGCTTAAGCATATTACCAGCATCCATAGCGCCTTCCATAGCACCAGCACCAACAATCATATGAATTTCATCAATAAACATAATAATCTCTCCAGAAGAATTCTTAACTTCCTTCAAAACAGCCTTTAATCTATCCTCAAATTCACCACGATATTTAGCACCCGCAATCAAAGCACCCATATCAAGCTCCCAAATTCGCTTATCCTTTAAACTAGTAGGAACATCTCCTTTAACAATTCTTTGAGCAAGGCCTTCAACAATAGCCGTTTTACCAACACCAGGTTCACCAATCAAAACCGGATTATTCTTAGTCTTACGAGATAAAATACGTGAAATACTTCTAATCTCATCATCACGACCGATAACAGGATCAATTTTTCCATCCTTAACACTAGCAGTAATATCACGACCATATTTTTCCAAAACATTCTCTAAACCTTCTTGATATGCCTTTTGTTCATTCATAATATCCCTCCTCACTGAAAAATAATCTTCAAAAGATTACATAATAAATATACCACACCCTTTAGCACTTGTCAAGTATGAGTGCTAAAGCAAAAATAGACAATCAAAAAAAACCATGATATAATTATAAAAAAAGAAAGAGGAAAAATATGTCAAAACTAAGTAATAAAACAATCGTAATCATCGCCTTTATAGCAATAATAACTGGCATACTTTTAGTCTCAGCAAGCTACCTAAAAGAAAAAAAAGACAAAGCATACCAAAAAATAAGCATATCACTTTATGAAAAAAAAGAAAAAAAAGATAGTACTCCTCAAAATATAGAAGAAACAAAAGAAGAAGAAAAAAATGAAACCCAAGAAACACCTAATGGTTACCTAGGTGTATTAAAAATAGATAAAATAAATTTAGCTCAAGGATTCTATGACAAAGGAAATCCAAACAACGATGTAAGTAAAAATATAACTATACTAGACCCCTCAAACTACCCAGATGAAACAAACGGAAATTTAATACTAGTATCCCACTCAGGAAGTGCCGCCATAAGTTACTTTAAACATCTATATCAACTAGAAGTAGGTGACATAGCAAAAGTAGAATATAAAGGAAAAACATATACATATAAAATAGATAACATTTATTATGAAACTAAAGATGGTAACGTAACAATATACCGAGACACATCAAAACAAACACTAACAATGATAACTTGTACCAAAAACGATAACACAAAACAAACAATATATATTGCCTACCTTCAAAGTGTAAAATAATGCATAAAAACATAAAATAATGCATATTATATTAATAGGAGAAAAAGCCTTGAAAAATAAGGCAAAAACCTATAAACAATTCTCCTCAATTTGACTAGACATACCAAATGTGCTAGAATAAAGCCTGTTTTCTGATTTTACAAATTAAGCAGGAGAGGGTGAATATGAAAACAAACCAATCGATTAAGGCCCTAATAGTGGCCATAATCATTTCCGCACTTTCAGTGCCAAACACAGTAAAGGCATATAGCCTTAAAAACACACAAATGTTAAACTTAACAAAAAACATAACATTTGAAGAAAAAACAAACATTGAAAACTTAGAAATAAAACCAATCAATGCTAAATTACATTCAAACATAAATGAAGTAAAATTTGAAATCAATGTAGATGAACTAAGACAAATAAAAACAGCACGTAAAAAAGCATTAGAATTGGAAAAACAAAAACAAGAAGAGGAAAGAAAGAAACAAGAAGAAGAAAGAATAGCTCAAGAAAAAGCTAAAGCCGAAGAAGCAATAAAAAATATAACATATACTTCAAACGCTTCACTTTCCTATGATGAACTTGTTGAAAAAATAAATCGTTCATTAAACTCAGATCTAACCGGAAAAGGTGAAACATTCGTAAAATACGCCGCAAACCTAGGAATAGATCCATACCTAGCTGTTGCCATCGTACTTCACGAAACAGGTTGTGAGTGGACTTGCTCAACACTATTAAGACAGTGTAATAATGTAGGTGGAATGAAAGGCTCACCTGGTTGTAATGGTGGTTCATATAAAGCCTTCAATTCCCTAGACGAAGGAATAGAAGCATTTATGAATAATCTATATAATAATTATATATCACAAGGATTAACAACCCCAGAACAAATAGGTCCAAAATATGCCGCATCAACAACATGGGCATCCCAAGTAAGAACGTATATGAACAAAATAAGCTATTAGAAAACCCTAATAGTTTTTTAATTTGAACAAATCAAAACAACCTGTTATAATACAAAAGGAGGGAACATATGAACATAAAAACACACAAAGGAATATTTATTGATAAAGAAGGTATAATCCATCCATTTGGAACTATGAAATTAGCCCATGCATCAGAACTAAAAAATGATAACTACCACGATGATGCCTTCAAAAAAGACATATTAAACACAGACTGGTTTCAAAGCCTAAATTTTGAATACTCTGGAAATATAAATGCCGACATTAAAAGACTAGCCCAAATAGGAATAATAACAATCATTAATGCATGTAGCCTAAATCCAAACGGCACAGCCTATAATGCATATGTAATAGAATTTCCACAAAACCTTACAGATAAACAAAAACAAACAATGCAACAAGAATATCAAAATATAAAAACAATAATCGATAATGACGAAGCATACCTATTTGCCGAAGTAGAAGATGGAAAAAACAATCAAATATATTTTCTAGATGAATTCTATGACTATGTAGGATTAAATCAATCATCTAAAACCTTAAAATAGACTAGTAAAAAACCCATAAACAGGGTTTCAACTAGTCATTTTTTTTAGATAATTTACTTTTAATAAATGCAATCAAAATAGGTAATAATGATAAGAATATAATAGCTAAAATAATTAAAGTAAAATGTTCCTTAACAGCAGGTATATTACCAAAGAAATAACCAATACTTAAAAATAATGATACCCAAATAACACCACCAATAGCATTATACTTAATAAACTCAGGATAATGTAACTCACCCATACCAACAACAAAAGGTACAATAGTTCTAATAATAGGCATAAACCTAGCTAAAAATACCGCAATTCCACCATGCTTCTTAACCAAAGCCTCAGCCTTATCTAAATTTTCCTTTCTAATTAGCTTATGCTTACCATTTAATATCCTCTTACCAAAATGACGTCCTATCTCATAATTAGCCGTATCTCCCAAAATAGCCGCAATAATAATCAAAACAAGCAAAAGCCATACATTCATCTTACCAATAGCCGCAAAAGCACCAGCCGCAAAAATCAAAGAATCACCAGGCAAAAATGGCAAAAACACAAGACCTGTCTCACAAAATATAATAATAAATAAAACAGGATAAATAAAATTACCATAATTCGCAATAAAATCCCCAATATACTGATTACAATGTAAAATAAAATCAATCAAATTCATTTTCTTCAACTCCTTAATTTAATTCATTGTATCATATATTTTTTAATTGTACAAAGTATTTTAAAATGATATAATCTAATCAAAGAGGTGCAGTATGAAAGAAATAGAAACATTACTAAAACAAAGCGATTACGTAATAACAGATATAGACTATAAAAATGAAAAAATAATAAAATTTAAAGAAACAAAAGAATTTTTAAATTGGATAATGCAAAACAAAGACAAAAAAATAACATTCTACACAAAAGAAAATACTGAAATAAAAAAGCAAGAAATAATGTATGAATTCATAAAGTACTATTTCAAAATAAAAATAAAATGTGAAGAAAAAATGAACGACTATAACGAAATATTTCCAAAAGGCTACAGTAACAAATTCTTAACCGAAGCCTTAAACCAATTTACAACAAGCAATCAAGGTGGAAAATTTCTAAGAGCAACCCTAATTGCCATGGGCTATAACATAAAAAACAAAGACGATAACTATCTACCACTTGCCTCAGCCCTAGAAATATTTCAAACATCAATTTTAATTCATGACGATATCATCGATAAAGCAGATAAAAGAAGAGGATTAGATACAATTCCAATCAAATATCAAAAAATATATGAAAGTCCTATAAAAGAAGGAAAATCTTTTAAAGAAAAAAGAAAACAAATATCTGATTCCATGGCACTTTGCCTAGGCGATCTAGGATTTTATCTAGCCCTTCAAATAATCACAAAAAACTATCAAAATAATGAAAACCTCGCAAAAGTATTAAACTACTATAATAGTGTTGCCATAAAAACTTGTGAAGGAGAAATGATAGACGTAATTTTACCATTTTACGAAGAATTTTATGGAAACGAAAACCTAGAAGAAAGCGTAATGGAAATATATAAACTAAAAACCGCATGGTATTCAGTAGTAGGTCCATATTGCATGGGAGCACTCTTAGGCGGTCTAGAAGAAGAAAACATCGAAAAATTAGAAGAAACATTAATAAACCTAGGAATAGCCTTCCAAATAAAAGATGACCTACTTGGAATATATGGTGATGAAAAACACATAGGTAAATCAACAACATCAGACGTAAGTGAATTCAAACAAACAATCCTATATTCACATATAATAAATACAGAATATAAAGATGAATTACTTAAATATTATGGTAATGAAAACCTAACAGTCGAAGACATGGAAAAAGTAAAAGAACTATTTGAAAAAAGTGGCAGTAAAAAATATGCAACCGACTACATGAATAAACTATTCAAAGAAAGTCAAAATGCTATTTTAAATTTAGACTTTTTAGATATACAAAATAAAAAATTATTATTAGGTTTTGCAACATTCCTTCAAGTGAGATCTAAATGAAAAAACTATTACCACTACTATGTATACTGTTAATAGGATGTACCGTACAAACACAAAAAATAACCAATCCAAATGGCAAATCAAAAACATATCAAACATTTAAAAACATAGATACAAATAATTATTATCTAGAGCTTTTTGATAGAAATGTCACTAAAAACGATAATACAAAAATAATAATGGCAAAAAAAGATAATAACTATTACTATGAAATAAACGGTACTTCCAAAATAGCAATAATCCAAAAACAAGGATATAAATACACCATAGATAAAGAATACAAAACATATAAAAAAGAAGAAAACCAAACAATAACAAATAGTGCCGAAGGAATCATTCCAAACATAAAAACACTAAAAAACCAAACATACGAAACTGGAAAAGAAAAAATATATAACCAAACATTAACCTATGAAAAATATCAAAATAATCAAAACGAATCAACATACTACTTCAAAGGAAATAAATTAATATACATAAAATATAAAACATACGAAAAAACATTACTCTACAAATTTAACAATTTAAAAAAAACAACAGATAAATTATTTGAAATAAAAAATTATCAAGAAATAACATATTAAAAAGGAGAAAAACATGAAAAAACCATTAAAATTTATAACAATATTATTAGTAAGCTTCTTAATGATAACGCAAGTAAATGCAAAAGAAATAAACCATTTTAAAGCCAGTGCAGAAGAAGAAATAGAAAACAAAGAAAACATAAATGCCTCATTCGCCCTAGCCGCATCAAAAACAAACTACAAAGGAAAATCAAACGGAATAGGCTTTATCGCCGGAAATGAAATAAACTTCGAAGGAGAAAGCGAATATCTAGCCCTAGCAGGAAGCAAAATAACAATATCAGGAACAGTAAATAAAGATGCCTTCATCGCTGGAAAAGACATAACACTAAAAGACACAACAAACATAAAAAGAGATATCATAATAATAGCAGATAGTGTAGAAATAAACGGTAACATAGATAGAAACATTAGTATATACGCCTCATCAATTACCCTTAAATCAGCACAAATCTCTGGAAACATTAAAACATATTCAAATAAATTAACAATAAATAAAAAAACAAACATAAAAGGAACTTTTTCATATCCAAAATCAGCAGAAACAAAAATAGATAAAAATGCAAATATAAACAAAATAAATAAAACAAAAGAAATAGAAACAGAAAAAGATAAAATAGGAACTCAAATCATGAGCATCTTCTATTCATTCGCCTCATTATTATTAATATTTGCCCTACTTACATTAATACTTCCAAAAATGTTTAAAAATATGGAACAAGAATATGAAAAATTAGACTTTAATAAATTAGTAGAAACATCAGCAAAAGGCCTAGTTCTCATACTTCTACTTCCAATAATAATATTATTATTAATATTTACATCATTTGGTATGCCATTAGGACTAATATTACTCGCATTATACTTAATAACATTATACTTATCAACAATATTCACATCATATCTACTAGGATATAAAATATGGCAAAAATATATTAATAAAGATATTAACATGCTCGCACTAGGATTATTAGGACTCGTAATAATATTCACTTTAAACTTAATTCCAGGTATTCAAATAATTGCAAAATTATTCACAATAATGATAGGTGTTGGTATAATTTATACCATAATATCAAAACAAATTCGCTCTACAAAATAGAGCTTTTTTGTTGCTAACAATAAAAACAAACATATAATAGTGTGAGGTGATAATTGTGTATACAATATATCAAACAAAACAAGGAGATACCCTAGAAACAATTGCTCAAGAATTTAACATACCACTTCAAACACTAGCCATGATAAATGGATTAATGATAACAGCTTCATTACCACAAAACACAAACATAATAGTACCAAAAGAAGAAAATCCATATTTTTCAAAGTACACAGTAAAAACTGGTGATAACATTTATAAAATCGCCCAAGATTATAACATCACTCCACAAGACTTACTAAGATTAAATGGACTAAATGAAACAGATATAATATATCCAAATCAAACAATCACAGTGCCAAAACAAAACGTAAAAATATACATAACAAAACAAGATGATACATTAAACAACATAATAAATAAAATGCAAATACCATTAGACCAACTATTAAAACAAAATCAAACAATTTATCTAACAGCAGACCAACTAATAGTGTACAAAAAATAAAGTTTTTATTACTTTGTTTTTTTCTTGCCTTTTTTTTTACCAAAATTTGTTATATAATGATAAAAAGGTGATAAGAATGAAAAAACTAATAATTTTTTTAGCATGCATACTACTAACAGTAGGATGCTCAATGAACAAAACATATAAAGAAATAAGCTATAAAGAATTAACAAACATGCTTAACCAAAAACAAAGCTTTATTCTATTTATAGGATCAGATACATGTAGTGCTTGCTCAAGCTATAAAGAAACACTAAATGAAGTAATATCAAAATATGGTACAGACGTTAAATATATAGATCTTCATAAATTATCAGAAAAAGAAGAATCTGATGTAATTAGTCAATTTCCGATAACAGGAACTCCAACCACCGTTTTCATCACAAACGGAAAAGAAAAAGACACATATAACAGAATAGTTGGAAATGCAAAAAATAGTAAAATAGTAGAAAAATTTAAAGAAAATGGTTATATAAAGGGATGATAAAATGAATGATAACATAGAAATGCAAAATTCAAATGAAGTAATAAATCAAAACATTAATTCTGTACAAAATGAATATGTTGAACAAAATCAATATGAAATGCCTATTCAAAATCAGTATATCGAACAACCAAATAAAATAGAACAATCAATGTCTGAATCACTAGAACTAGATCCAGCTGAATTTCCAATCATAACAAACTATTGTGAAAACCTATCAACAAAAAAATATATAACAAACCCAGCAATATCTAGAGAAGAAGAAATAAAAAAAACAATGCTTGTCCTATTAACACCAGACAAATCAGCCTTACTTATAGGTAAACCTGGTATTGGTAAAACTGCAATAGTTGAAGGAATAGCATATAAAATTCAAAAAGGTGATGTTCCAAATGCTTTAAAGGGATATAAAATTCTAAAAATAAATTCTTCCTCAATGTTAGGAACAATGATGGTAAACGGAAAACAAGAATCAGTTACAAATCTAATAGTAAAAGAATTAAAAAGAGCACCTAAAACAATATTGTTTATTGATGAAGTTCATACATTAATAGGTGGCACTAATGATGGCCCAATGGATTTAGCTAACATATTAAAACCCGCATTAGATAGAGGAGACATTAAAGCCATAGGAGCAACCACAACAATAGAATATGAAACATACATAGTAAGAGATAGAGCCTTTCTAAGACGTTTTGATAGAATAGATGTTCAAGAACCAGATAAAGAAGCAACTGTAAAAATTCTATTAGGAACCATTCCAAAAATAGAGTACAAAACAGGAATAAAAATGATAAATAATCACTTCATCACAACATTATTAATGGAATCAATAGTTGAAGCAACCAGCGAATACAAAAGAGTATATGGTCTATCAGCCATGTATCCAGACGTTTCATTATCAGTTCTTTCCGGTTCATTTTCAAATGCCTTATTTAAAAATAATGAAGAAGTAGGTATTTTAGATGTTTACGAAGCAATTCGTGATAGTAAAAGAATTTATCCAGACAGTAGAGTAAAAGAATGTGCAGCCTTTAAAGAAAAATTTTCAAGAATTTGTGAAGAAAAAAGAATAGTACTTCCAGAGGTTACCTTAGAACAAATAGATACAGGAATTGACCTTTAAATGCATATAATTAATCAAAGGAGAAAAAATATGAAAAAAATACCCCAAAAAAATTACATAATCCTAACAATTGTATTCTTAGTTACAATTGCTCTAACTTTCTATATCAGATCATGGTATAACACATCAAAAGAATACTATGCCCAAAACTCTGTCATGAAAGAAATTGCAAGAGAAATAAAAAATGAAGAAATTGCAAACTATACATTAGAAAACCCAAAATTTATCATATATGTATCTTCAGGGCACAACACAGAATTAAAAAGCTTTGAAAATCAATTTAAATCAACAATTCAAAAATTAGAAATTCAAGATGACGTTTTATATCTAAACATAGATAATTCTTCACAAGAAGAAATAGCCAATTTACTTCAAAATTTCGCCATAAACGAAAAAATAAAAACCCAAATTACACCTGAAATCACATCAGATATTTATGTGTTTAATAATAGTAAAATTATAACAGTAATAAAAAATGCCAATGGATATTCTTCAAAAGCCCTAGAAACCTTAATAAAAAAGTGGGGTGTAAACAATGCTTAATGTAGTACTATATGAGCCAGAAATTCCACAAAATACAGGAAACATAATGAGAACATGTGCTGCAACAAACACAAAATTACATTTAATAAAACCATTAGGTTTTAGTTTAGATGAAAAATCAATTAAAAGAAGTGGTGCCAACTACATAAATGAATGTGATTATAAAACATATGAAAATTGGGATGAATTTATAAAACAAAATGAAGGAAAATTTTATTTTCTAACAAGGTATGGTCATAAGCCACATACATCTTTTGATTATAGTAATAATAAAGAAAACATATACTTAGTATTTGGCAAAGAAAGTACAGGAATACCTAAAGAAATATTAAAAAGTCATCTAGAAACTTGTCTTAGAATTCCAATGACAAACAAAGTAAGAGCCCTAAATCTATCAAACACCGTAGCCATTATGGTATACGAAGTATTAAGACAGCAAAATTATAATGACTTGCTTCGTGATGAACCATTTAAAGGTAAAGATTTTCTAGAAAAATAATTTCACAAAGTTTGACTTGAAAAGAACAAAAAAAAATGATATTATCTATATAGAATAGGAAGGAGCAATAAACATGGAAATATTGGCAAGCAATCCCATATTATGGATTATAATTGCAACTGTTGTATTTATTTTAGCACTTATTGGTTTCTTAACAGAAAGTTTAAAAAAGAAAAAAGAAGAACCAGTTAAAGAAGAACCAAAAGTAGAAAATAATGTTATTGAAGTCGAAAAAACAGAACCTGTTGAAAGTATAAATGAAACAAAAGTAGATGATTGGTCAACAATGCCAGAAGTAAATGCTCCACTTGAAGAGGTAAAAGTGGATACAATAGAAACTCCGGCTGCACCAGTAGAAACTGAAACATTATCAGTAGAAACTCCAGTTGCACCAGTAG
>CAVDHX010000072.1:0-7318 GCA_963609095.1 Sphaerochaetaceae bacterium
AAAAAAATGAAAAGAAAAAAGCTGTATGAAATTATTTTATTTCATTACAGCCCCTATTTTGCTTTATAATTTTTACATTTAATGTCTAATTAAAACTTGCTTTTTTTACAAATTGATATGCTTTTTGTGTATTTTCTTTTTCTCTGTCTATGTTTATAATTTTACATAATTCAGATGAATTATCATTTATATTCAATATTTTTTTAATTTTTAATATGTCATCACTAACTCTTTTTTCTTGCTTTGCTATCATTGAATTCAATATTTCTTTTTTAGTAGCTAAAAATGACATATTATAATTATAATTTTCAATTGAACGTTCTTTTTCATATTCAAAATCATTTTCAAGATATTGTTGAAATTTATTTAATCTTATACGGGTTAATTTACCACAAAAATAAGAACCCACCTGCTCATCATTAATATATTCATGAATATTTTTAATAGATAATGACGCTGATACAATTGCTGCAATATAAAATAATTTGCTAAAAGAAATACTAGCAGATAAAAATACTATTATAGATGTTAATGAAACTATTACTTTTTTAAATTTTTCTTTTTCTCTTTCAAATAAAATATTATAATACTTTGGATTTTTTAAACAAGATGAATCCAATTCATTATTGTCAATTATAAGTTTTTTAATCTCATGATTATTTCCAAAGTATCCTTTTACTTGATGCACCCTATTATTTGAAATACATTCCAATTTTCCCAAATTGTTTTTTAAGATACATCCATTTATAGTTAAATGTGCTTTATCGTTCATACTAATTTCGCATTCTTTTAAAAGCTCCTTAAAATGGTTTAATCTTTTTAAGTCCTTTGAATATAAATCATAAATTTCTTGTATGTCGGTTAAATCAATTTGTTTAAATTCTTCTTCCATATATCTCCTTTCAAAGTGACAACTATTATATATTCATTAATAAAGTTTTGTCAATATTTGTTAATCAATTTGTTTATCCTTTTACATTTTATAACATTTTTAGTATAATGATTAAGAAGATATATGAAAAAGATTTTAATTAAATTAATAAAAACATATCAAAAGATTCCAGGACCATGGCACAATTATTGTAGACATATACCTACTTGTTCAAATTATGCAATAGAAGCAATTGAAACATATGGTGCTATTAAAGGGAGTTTTAAAACATTAATAAGAATATTGAAATGTAACCCATGGTCGAAATGTGGATATGACCCAGTTAGGAGAGAAAATAATGAAAAAAACAATTAGTCTAATTTTACTTTTAATACTGTCATTAAATTTATCAGGATGTTTAAAAAGAGATAGTATGGAAGATATAACAATATATACAACAAATTACCCTAGTGAATATATTACAAAAAGGTTATATGGAAGCTTTAGCAAAGTAAAAAGTATTTATCCAGATGGTATTGATATTAATAATTACAAATTAACAAATAAGCAATTAAATGATTATAGTAATTCTGATTTATTTATATTTAATGGATTGAATAATGAAAAAAATTATGTCACAACTATGAGAAAAAACAATAAAAAATTAAAAATAATTGATGCGACTTTGTCAATGGAATATGAAAATAATGTTGAACAGTTGTGGCTTGATCCATCAAACTTTCTTATGATGGCTCAAAACATAAAAACAGGTCTTAATGAGTATATTGATAGTTATTATTTAACAAATAAAATTAATGAAAATTATGAGAAGTTAAAAATAGAAGCATCAAATTTAGATGCTAAAATGAAGGAAGTAATTACAAGTGCGAATAGCAAAAATATTGTGGTAAGTGATAATCTATTTAATTATTTAGAAAAGTATGGTTTAAAAGTATATTCTTTGGATGAAAAAAACTCTGATGTGAATGCAACTTATAATGAAGTTAAGAAAATGATTGAAAAAGGTGAAATAAAATATATTTTTGTGAAATCAAATGAAAATGCCTTAGTTAAAAAGTTACAAAGTCAAACAAACGTTACCGTTCAAAATTGGCATACATTATCAAATTTAACAGAAATTGAAAGATCAGAAAAAAAAGATTACTTTTCTATAATGAATAATAATCTTGAACTTTTAAAAAATGAATTATATAAATAATCCTTTATAATTTTAAAGGATTATTTTTTAATTTCTTGTTTGATAAATCTTCATGAATTTTTTCTTCGGGATTATCTAAAAATACCTCTTCTATTCTATCTACTCTACATCTTTCCGCTTTGATAATTGCTTCTAATTTTGATGCGGCATCAGTTTTATCGTCGTTGATGATAACATAATTATATTTTGTTAATTCATTAATTTCATTATATGCTGTTTTAAATCTTTCCATTACTTTTTCTTCGCTCTCAGTATTTCTTAGTTTCAATCTTTTTTGCAATTCTTCCATACTAGGTGGCAGTAAAAATACAAACAATGCTTCATCTAATTTTTTCTTAATTTGTAATGCACCTTGAATTTCAATAACTAAAATGACGTCATAACCTTCGTCTAAATGTTTTTGAACCTCTTCTTTAGGTGTGCCATAGTAATTACCTGCAAATTTTGCATACTCAAGCATTTTATTATTTTTTATTTTATTTTCGAATTCAGTTTCACTAACAAAATAATATGATTGACCTTCAATTTCGTTTTTTCTAGGTTTTCTACTAGTCATAGAAATTGATTCCCAAATATTTTTATTATTTTGTTTTACAATATCACACACCGTATTTTTACCACTACCTGATGGACCGGATAAAACAATAAGTAATCCTTGCTTTTTAGTCTTAATCATCTAAATCACCAAGAATAGATTTAAGCTTTTCAGGATTATCAGTTAATTCTTTTACTTCTGGAAGCAATATTTCTAAAACCTTTTTTAATTCATTGCCATTAACTACATCCATATATTCATCTTTTCCAACAAAATGGCTTTTAACTACTTTATATTCATCAATAAATTTATCTTCTTTATCATTTATTCTTATTAAGTAGCTATATGTGTTATTATCTATTTTTTTTGAAGTTATAACAAGCCATTTATCATTATTACCAAATGAAACTATATCCATAATCACCCTCCTATAAAATATATTATAACAAAATTATAGTAAAATACAAATAAAATGTGCTATAATGTTTTTGATGTCTTTGTAGCTCAGCAGGATAGAGCAACCGCCTCCTAAGCGGTAGGTCGGCAGTTCGAATCTGCCCAAGGACGCCATAAAAAAATAAAAGGTCTTTATGACCTTTTTAATTTATGCTTTTTAGTAATTTCAAAAATATCATTTTTAAAATATTTTATAGTTGCAAGAATTATAATTGCAAGTGGTAAAGAAATAATAATTCCTAATATTCCCCATAATATACCACCAGCAAATACTGAAATTATAACAACTAATGGATGAATTTGATTTGTTTTTCCGTAAACAATTGGATTAATAACATTTCCATCAATTCCAGAAAAAATAAAAAATACTAAAAATGTTTTTATGAATAAAGTTGGCGATATAACAAATGCAGTGATTGCAGCTATTATATTTGTACAAATTCCACCAAAATAAGGTATTAAATTTCCAAGTGCAGCTAAAGTACCTAACATTAATGCGTTTGGATGGCCTATTATCGAATAAGTAACTGTATATTCTATAAAAGAAATAAATACAATTTTCATAAATCCTGATAAATACTTACCCATTTCATCATCTAAAGTTAAAACATAATTATATATTTTATCAGATTTACTTTTTAAATATTCTTTAACAACCTTTCTAATCTTATCCATATCAATTAAAAAATAAATAAATGCCGTAAAAATAATAAATATTTTAGACATATAATCAATTGATACACTAATAACACTGATTGCTCCATTTGATATATAACTACCTACCTTAGTAAGAATATTATTAAAACTTGAGGATAAAGCATTTTGAACATCTTTAAAATTAATGTTATAGTTAGTTGATAATTCTTTTAAAAACGATATAATACCATTAAATAAACTAGCCATTTGATTTACAATGGTCGGTGTTACTAATAACAAAATTCCGCCAAACAAAACGCAAATAGTTATTAGTACAATAGTAACTGCAATTGATTTAGGAATATTTCTATCCATTAATTTTTTTACTAATGGATAAATAGCATATGCTAAAACAAAAGCCACTAAAAACGGAACACAAATTTTAAATATTAAACTAACAAGACCTAGCCAAAAAGCCTTTGCTTGATATACTAAATAAATTGCTAAAACAAACAAAACAATATTAACAAGATGAAAATCTATTTTATTTTTACTCATAAACTACCTACTTTCTAAAGCAATTGTAATAGGCCCGTCATTTTGTATATTGACAAGCATATCAGCACCAAACATTCCTGTTTGAACATTTATTTTTTTGCTTAATTTATCATTAAATATTTTATATAATTTTTTAGCATTTATGCTATCTAATGCTTTCACGTAACTTGGTCTATTTCCTTTTTTAGTATCAGCATACAAAGTAAACTGAGAAACGCTCAAAATAGAACCATTAACATCAAGTATTGACTTATTCATGACACTATTTTCATCATCAAATATTCTTAAGGATAATACTTTATTAATTAAATAATCAATTTCTTTTTCACTATCATTTTGAGTGAATGCCACAAATAAAACTAATCCAAAATCAATTTGACCAATTATTTTATTAGAAACACTAACAGATGATTGCTTACTTCTTTGAACTAAGATTCTCATTTAATAAGCCTTTCTACCTCAGTAACTTCTGGAATCATTTTTATATCATTCATTAATTTTAAAAGTTGTTCTTTATTTTCAGCAAGTATTGTCATTTCAATTACTTCATCTTCTTTTGAACGATGCATTGAAAATTTTCTAACTGGAATATCTTTGTCTGCAGCTTTAGATATTATATTAACAAGTGTAGATGGTGCTGAAGATACTCTAACTAAAATATTTGTTGGAAGTTTACAACTGTCTTTATTCCAGGAAACTTCAATCAAACGTTCATCAATATCAGCGATATTAGGGCATACCATTCTGTGAACATTAATTCCATATCCTTTTGTAATATATCCAACAATACGATCTCCTATTACAGGATTACAGCAAGAAGCTAGATTCACTTTTATATCATCAATACCAGCAATTGATATTAGGCTATTACTTTCATTTTGGTTTTGGCTTCCTTTAGATACTTTTTCTAATAATTTTTTTTCTTTTGAAGTTTCCTTTTTTAAATAATTATCAAAAACCGTTTTAATTAATAGTTTACCACTACCTACCGATGCATATAATTCGTTTAATGATCCCATTTTAAGTTCAGAAAGTAATTTTTTTAATTTTTCTTCTTGCATAAAATCATCTATACTAATTTTATTTTTACGTAGTTCTTTAAATAAAGCCTCTTCACCTTTTTTACAATTTTCTTCTTTACTTGTTTTGTTAAAAAAGGCTTTAATTTTATTTTTTGCACCTGTTGTTTTAACTATACTAAGCCACTCACGACTTGGACCTAATGAATTATTATTAGTAATTATTTTGACAATATCTTCATTTTTAAGTTTATAATCTAAAGGAACCATATTTGAATTAACAATTGCGCCTACGGCTTTATCACCAACATTTGAATGCACTCTATAAGCAAAATCTATTGGAGTAGATCCATTTGGGAGTTCAATAACATCCCCTAATGGGGTAAAAACATAAATTGTATTTTGGAAAACTTCCTGCTTTACTGTATTTACAAATTCTTCAGGATTATCTTGTTCTTTTAAATCCATTATTGCTCTAAAGAATTGTAATTTTTGTTCCATTTCATTTTGCATAACTGCTTTTACTGAACCTTTTTCTTTATAAGACCAGTGAGATGCTATTCCATATTCAGCTACTCTATCCATTTCATATGTTCTAATTTGAATTTCGTATAACTGTCCGTCAACGCCAAATACTGTAGTATGAAGTGATTGATACATATTAGTTTTTGGCATTGCTATATAATCTTTAAACCTTTTAGGTTTAGGCCTAAACTTTGAATGAATAATTCCTAATGCTTGATAACAGTCTTGCTCAGTATCAACATAAATTCTTAAAGCAAGTAAATCAAATATATCTGAAAAACGTTTACCCTTTTCTAATTTTTTATAAATACTGTAAATGCTTTTTGATCTACCTTTAATTTCATGTTTTATATCATGTTTATTTAAAAGTTCAGATACACTTTCAATCATTTTAGCTACACTATTATCACGCTGGGCTTTTGTAGCATTTAATTTTTCAACAATGTCATAATATTCATTTGGTTTTAAATATCTTAAACATAACTCTTCTAAGTCTTGTTTTATACTATTAATACCTAGTCTATCTGCAATTGGGGTTAAAATATCAAGTGTTTCTTTTGCTGTTAATTTTTGTTTTTTTTCGCTATGAACAAATAGTGTTTGCATGTTATTTAATCTATCTGCAAGTTTAATGATTATAACCCTAACATCCTCAGAAAGGCCAACTATTATTTTTCTTTGATTATTAATTACACTTTCTGTAGTGGCTTGAAGATTTAATTTATTTATTTTAGTTACTCCATCAACTAAAACAGCAATATTATGTCCAAATTTTTCCTCTATTTCATTAGTACTAACATTACAATCTTCTACTACATCATGAAGTAATGCGGCTGATATTGTTTCGTAATCCGCACTTATTCTGGTTAAAATATATGCGACATTTAAAGGATGAATTATGTAAGGTTCTCCTGTCAATCTCTTTTGGCCAAAGTGTTTTTCATATGCAAATTTATATGCATCGTTTATTATTTGAAGTTCTTTTTCATCTGAAATATATTTGCTTATCTTATCGTTTAATTTTTCAATTGTTAAATCTTTTATATGTTTACTCATAAAATCACATCCTTTATATGTCTAAATATAATTTACGATTTTTTTCATTAATTTTATCTTTAAAATATGTATCTATTAATTCATTATCACAATTTAATATATCACTTACCATTTCATTTAAAGCTAAATTATGACTTGTTCTCCATTTGCTTTCACTTAAATAATTCCATATATCTTCTATTTTTAAATATCCATATCCATTCTGCTTTAATTCTGTCATTTTTGCATTTAAAGCAGGTTTTAATCTATCATATAATTGTTTTTGTGAACTAAATTCCATATTGATTTTCACCCTCTCTGTGTATTATTATATATTAAATTAAATTAATTTTAAAGTTTTAAAGTTGAATTATTATCATAATTGTTGTATGATTATATGGCACTTAAAGGAGGAATATTATGTTTAATATAAAAATAAAAGAAAATATATATACTGTATATGG
>CAVDHX010000073.1:0-8353 GCA_963609095.1 Sphaerochaetaceae bacterium
AGGGTTTACCTTTATTTTGTAAGGGAATTTTAAAATTAAAGCTTCAATCTTTTATTCATTTTTTAGACATTCAATATTTGCTTTTTCCCCTTATATTTGTTACGATTGATGCAGATTAAAAGGATTCGTAGAATAAGATAATCTTCGATACTTATTTACACTCTATATACAAAAAAGCATCATATAAATTGATACTTTTTTTAATTAACCTTATTAGGAACGCTTTTAATATGATTTCCAATAATTTCAGATACATCAAATATTGTAACAAATGAAGAGGATGACACTTCATCTAAAATATCTCTTAAAACAGATACTTCAAATCTTGTAATAACAGTATATAAAACTTGTTTATCACCATGAGAAACAATTCCTTCACCACTTAAAAGTGTAACTGTTCTACCTAATTTTTTTAATATTGCAGATGCTATTTCAGTTCCATCATCTGTTATAATAAATGCCGCTTTCGCACTATTTAAACCATCAGATACAACATCAATAACTTTATAACTAACAAAATATGTAAGTAATGAATATAAAGCTCTATCTGCACCAAATACAAAGATAGCTAAACTATATATTACAATATTAAAGCCAAAAACAACTTGACCAACTGATAAACTTCTTTTTTTAGTAAGTAAGATAGCAATTATTTCAGTGCCGTCTAAACAGCCACCTTCTTTTATAATTAACCCAACACCAAATCCAAGCATAATACCACCATAAACAGTTGCAAGTAAAGTATCATCGATTAATGGATTATATTTATTAAAAACTTCTAATAAAATACTAAATAATATCATTGCATATCCAGCTTTAATTAAAAATTTCTTACCTAAATGTTTATAACCTAATATTAAAAACGGTAGATTAATAATAAATATTATTAATCCAAGTGGTCCTCCAAATAATTTATTAATAATAATTGATATACCATTCATACCACCATCTATCATTGAGTTAGGTATTAAAATAAGTTCAAGTGAAGCTGCAGATATAACCGCACCAATTGTAATTAAAATTAAAGATAGTAAAAATCTTTTAGTAAATATTTTTTGTTTAGCCATAAAATAACCTCCAATAACATTATATAAAATTTAATATTTTTTTTAAAGATTATTTAAAATAATTTTTTTATTATTTACAAGTCTTTCATTATTATCTAATTTTAAAGCTTCATTAATATGTTTTAAAGAATTATTAAAATCATTTATATTAAAATAACAGATAGATAATATATCATGTATATATAGATCAGTAGAAAAATATTCGGTGATATAAGTTTTATAATTTACCTTAATCTTTAAAACTTTTTCTAATAAAAATATAGCTTTTTCATATTCATTATTTTCATAATAAAAAATTCCTAATTCTGCATATCCTTCTTTCAAATAGGGAGCTTCTTCTATAGCTTTTTTATACCACATTTCTGATTCAAAATATCTATTTAAATTTTTATAACATCTTCCAATAAATCTCATAGAGGCACACCTTTCATCTTTCCATGTAGCAGTTTTTAAATTCAAATGGCAAATCAAAGTATCAATTGCTTTATTCCATTTTTTTAAATACATATATTCTCTTCCTAAGTAATGCATATTTCTATCATCAAACGGATCTTCTTTAACGGAAAGTTCAAGTAGTGGTAAATAATTTCTTTTTTTACTTAAATCAGGATAATGATTTAAAACAATTTTATCTTCTAAAACTTTAATTTCATTATCACTTTCTAAAACTTCATGAACAGGTCTTACCCATTTATAACCATGTCTTTTATGTATTTGATCTAAATAGAAACTAACTAAAGGTTTATTATTTTCTAATGACCAATTGTAAGTATAACTTACTCTAGTAATATTTTTATTCCAAATTTTTTCTAATTTATCTCTCCATCCTTTTTCAAAAACTTCATCTAAATCAGTACATACACAAATATCACAATCTTCATCAATCATATCAAGTGATATATTTCTAGCAACATCAAATCTCCAAGGTTTTATTTCCATCCTTTTAACACAAACGCCTAATTTTTTTAATAAATTATAACTATTATCAGTAGAACCTGTATCTAAAACAAATATTTTATCAGCTTCCTTCATAGAATTATACCATCTATTGATAAATTTTTCTTCATTTTTACATATTGCATAAACACATACTTTATACATAACCTCACCTATTAAAATATATGCTAGCGATTATCTAATTGTTTCAATTTTTTAATTACTTTTTTCTCAATTCTAGAAATATATGATTGTGAAATACCTAATAAATTAGCCACATCTTTTTGTGTCATTTCATCTACGTCATATAATCCATACCTTAAAATCATTATTTTTTTATCCCTTTCATTTAAATTTTCTATTTCTTTATATAACATTTTCTTTTCAACTTCATGTTCCAATTCTTTAGTAACAATATCACTATCTGTACCTAATACATCTTCTAAATGAAGTTCATTACCTTCAGAATCATAACTTAAATTATCCTCAAAACTAACTTCCGTTTTTCTTCTTTTATTTTTTCTTAAAAACATTAAAATTTCATTATCAATACATCTTGAAGCATAAGTTGCAAGTTTAATATTTTTATCTAATTTATATGTATTAACACCTTTAATTAATCCAACACTGCCAATACTTACTAAATCTTCTAAATCAACACCAGTATTTTCATATTTTTTGGCAAGAAAAACAACTAATCTAAGATTGTGCTCAATAAGTTTATTTTTAGCACGCTCATCCCCATCAATAGATAAAGTTACATATTTTACCTCTTCTTCTTTAGATAAAGGTGCTGGAAGCTTGTCCGCACTACCAATAAAAAATATACTATCCTTTTCAAAAAATCTTTTAATTAAATTAATTATTTTATTAATCATAACTATCCCTCCATTAATCCATTAAGTAATACATCTACACCACTTATCTTCATATTTTTATTAAAACCTAAATAAATATTTTCAAAAACACCTAATCCAACCACCTCAGCTTTCCTAATCTTTATACATTCCAAAACTCCTGTTGAACCAACAACAATATAAGGAATATATATTTTTTTATTTTTAAAACTGTTTTCAATATTTGTAATAATAACAGGCTTATTTTTATAAGTAAGCATATTACCAGTATCTAAATAACCTGTTAAATATAAAACACTTTTATTTATAAAAATATTAATTTTATAAATATTTTTAATTTTATTTTTATACATTTTACTTTGTTTTATATAAATATATAAAATTATAGGTGAAAATATAATCAAAAACAAAACATTATTACAATGAAATTCATTATTAATAAAATATAAAAAACCACCAAGTAAAATACTTACTGTATAAAAAACACAAGTGTTTGTTAAAAATGTCTTTAAATCCTTATATCCAAAAACAATTAAAATCATAATGAAACTTAAATATAGTTTTATAAAAAATAACTGAATTGTATTAATTTTTAAAAACAAAATTATAATGGTTAAACTACCAATAAAAGCGCCTATTATAATTCTATAAATCTTAGCATTTCTTTTTAAAGCAATGGCAACAGATAAAAGTAATAAAAAATCTAAAAAAAAATTCAAAAATAAAAGTCCATCAATATAAACAGTCATTAAACCACCCCAAATAAAGTATAAAAAAAAAGACATTAAAAATATGTCGTTTAAAAATTTAATTTATCAATTACCTCATCTTTAGAAATTTCAATATTAATTTTTCCATCTCTTGATTTTAATTCAACAATACCTTCATTTGCCTTTTTACCAACAGTAATTCTATAAGGAATACCAATTAAATCCATATCATTAAACTTAACTCCAGCTCTTTCATCCCTATCATCTAATAATACATCAATATTATTTTTATTTAATAAATCATATAATGATTGTCCTAAAGAAAATTGAGATTCATCTTTAGTATTAATTATAACAATACAAACCTTAAATGGAGCAATAGAAATTGGCCAAATCAATCCCTTATCATCGGACTTTTGTTCAGCTAAAGCAGCCATACATCTAGCAACGCCTATTCCATAAGAACCCATATAAACTGGCTTTAATTTATTATTTTCATCTAAATAATTTAAACCTAAATTTTCAGAATATTTAGTTCCTAATTTAAATGTATTGCCTATTTCAATACCCTTTTTAAAATAAATATTACCACCACATTTAGGGCAAACATCACCTTCTTTAATGTTTACAATATCACCTTGTTTATAAATATCAAAATCTTTTAAATTAACGTTAATAAAATGATATCCAGTAATATTAGCACCACAAACAAAATTACTCATTGAAGCGACTTCATTATCAATTATAACCTTAGCATTCATATTAACAGGACCTAATGAACCAAAACTGCCATCAGTTATAGTTTTTAACTCTTCCTCTGTTGCCATAGCAACACTTTTTGCATTTAATAACTTACCTAATTTAGTTTCATTTAATTCCCTATCACCTTTAATAACACAAACAATAATCTCATCATCAACATTATAAACTAAAGTTTTTACTGTTTTATTAATATCAATCTTTAATAAATGAATAATATCATCAATGGTTTTTGCTCCTGGTGTAGCTATTTTTTCTATTTCTTTTGCTTCCTCTTTATCAAATTTTAAAGGGACTACTTCAGCAACCTCAATATTAGAGCCGTATGAACACTTATCACACATAACTAAAGTATCTTCACCAATTTCAGTAACAGCTTGAAATTCTTCAGATAAATCTCCACCCATTAAACCAGTATCAGCTTTAACTATTCTATAATCAATTTCCATCTCATCGAAAATATCTTTATATGCTTTAACCATCTTACCATATGAACCATCCGCACTATTAACATCGGTATCAAAACTATAAGCATCCTTCATAGTAAATTCTCTTGTTCTAATTAAACCATATCTAGGTCTTGCCTCATCTCTAAATTTATCCTGTAACTGATAAATATTAAAAGGCATATCTCTATAAGATTTAATTTTCTCTTTAGCAGCTAATAAAAATAACTCTTCATGAGTAGGTCCTAAACAAAACTCACGACTAGCTCTATCCTTTAATTTAAACATATCATCACCAAATGATGAGTACCTTTTAGATTTTTGAAATATTTCACTAGGAATTAACGCAGGCATTAAAACTTCATTAGCCCCAGATAAATCCATATGCTTTCTAATTATTCTCTCAACGTTTTGTTTTACCTTAAGTCCAAGTGGCATAAACATATAAACTCCACTAGCTTCTTTCTTAATAAAACCAGCCCTTACAAGTAAATTACCACTTGTAGCCTCTTCATCTTTTATGTCTTCCTTTTTAGTATAGAAAAAACTATTTTTTAATTTCATATTTATCAACCTTTCTAAAAAAAAAGATTGATACCAATAAGGTGTGCTTATGCACGGTACCAACCTTTTATTAACTTAATTTATATAACGGTTTTACCCGGGAGTGATTAGTTCCACTTAGAAAGTAGGAATTAAATACTATCATAACTTGTTTTCACTATCCAAGCTCACTTTTTATGAGGAAATATTTAATATTCTTTCTTCATCGATTTTATAATTTAATAATACTAATAGCAAATAATAGAAATACATTATATGCATATTTAAGTCTAAATTTAAACTTAATTGAAAGTTCATTAGTAGCAACCACCTTGTCAACCATACTAACAATCCAACTTTCCATATATTTAGGAACAGATATATTAACAGGAAACATATGTGATCTAATCATATCTTTTTCTTTAGTCGTTAATTCAAAATTATCTGAAGCTGTTTTTAAAGCTAATTTCGGGTGTGTAAAATACGAAACAAACTTTTCTTTAACAGTTTCATTTTCACTAATGAAAAAGTCATGTAATAAACCACCAATAGCAGTTTGTTCATAATCCAAATGTAATGCTTTCGCAATCTTATAAGAATAATAAGAAACCTTTAAAGAATGTTCAAATCTACTAATTCCATGATGTTCTATTTTTTTTATCTTTGAAAATTCCTCATTATCCATAACACTACTAATTATATTCATATATTGTAAGTCGTTTTTATGACTACTCATTATAATTCACCTCAAATACTTAAACAGTATATCACAATATAGTGCAAATTACAAATTGAGATTTAACTGCTTTCTTCCTCTGTATTTCCTTCTATTTTAAGCTCTTCTGACGGTGGAGTTATCTGAATAAACGTATTTCCGTCATTAACTTTTATCTCTTTTCCGTCTTTATCAGTGTAAAGTGTTTGACTACTTCTACTTTCTTTTGACCATTTTATTGGAATAGCATAACCATCAGTTATATAATATCCCTCACCAGATCCCACATCATCTAATGATAATCTACCATAAGAATCATAAGCATGTGATGCAATTGGAGTAATAATAATATTTTTATAAGTATATTGTTTTCCAGTTACGGCATCAACATGAGCAGTCCCTGACATACTTCTTTTATAAACTTTATTTTCACTATCATATTCATAACTACTATTAGTATAATATGAATATTTCATAAATACGCTATCCGCTTTTATAGCATCATCTTTTTTACTTAAATCAATCTCATCAACACTATAATTTAAAAGTAAATCTTTATTAGTGTCCCTATCATAACCCTTTTCTTTAGCATAAGCCTTTATCTTTTCAATACTAGTAAAAGCTGTATGTTCAGAAGCTTTATTAAGTGAAGTATCACGCCAAAATACTGATGATGCAGTTAAACCATTTATATTATCAACACCAAGCGATGAAATATCTGCCTTAGCTTGATCACTCCATCCATAATGAACATAAATAGCATCATTTTCTAAAGCATAATCTAAATAATATGGTCTTGAACTTCTTACAGATCCTATTTTAGCAGTATTTTGATCTTTGAATAAAGCCATTAATCTAGTAATACCACCTTCTGCTAAAATTTCATAAGTAATATATGCATCCTGCAGACCAGCATGTGGCCAAGCTGCATGATTATTATTAATCATAACAGCTATAGGTCTTGATTTAGATTTTTCATCAACAATTTTTAATTTTTTAACAATTTTAACTTTTTTTGCAATATGTTTATCAAATTCTTTTGGATGAGTCCAATAATAATAAGCTCCTAATCCAAGAATAACTATAAATAAAATTGCAATAAACATTCTTTTTTTCTTTTTTTTCCCTCTTTTTGCCATAAGATAGCCTCCTTATACATATTATATAGCAAATATAACTACATAAAATAATAATATAAAGTATCTATGTAAATATATGTCTATTTATATAATAATTATTCAGTAACTATCCAAGCATCTGGTATTGCTCTTGTAGATTTTTCACCACTACCATTAACAGGCTTATTAACAAGTTCGCCATTAATAACTAATCCACATGATGTTCCACCATCTAAATTAGCAGCGTTATAAGCTCCATATTTCATCATAATTTCAGTAAGTTCTACCATACCAACACCATCAATACCATGAGAATAATCACGGCCATCCATAACTAAGAATAACACTATTCCATCTTGTCTTTGCCCAATAGCACTTCTTGGAGCAGTTCCCCATCCACCATTACCTTTGATAAATGATGGTGTACCATTAACAATTAAAAAGGGTCCAAATTCAACAGCATCACGAATATTTTTTTCTAAAGCTTGTTTTGATGTCATTTTACCCATAATAAACTTATTATCTTTAGTAAAACCTATTACACCACCTGATACTGGAACATTTCCATTATCACTAACTACTTTACCATTTTGAATAACAACACCATGTGGTTTAGCACCATTTCCCATATAACCAGGGTCATAAAATCCACTTGCATTCATAGCGACAATAGCTTTATTGTTTTTAGCGATAGTAGTAAGCATCTCACCTTTTGAATTCATATTAGTAGCTGTTCCTACTTTAACCTTTGAAGCATCATATATAGCAACTAAATAACCTCTCATACCGTCGCCATCAATATTAATTAATTTATACTTTGCTCCATCTTCATGAGATAAAATTTCTTTCTCATATTTATTTTTATACATTACCTTTGATTTACTATAATCAACAAAACTAATGGCATTCAAATTAGTATCTTCATCAACAGATTCAACATAATTATTTTTAAGTACCTTATCAATTGTTTTTTGACTATAAAACCATTTGGCAAGATATTGGTGATTCATAGTTGTCATAGCAGTGGTAATAAGCCACTCTCTAAAATTAGAATAAGGTCCATAAAGCAAAAATCCTAATCCGGCTCCTCCAACTAACCCAATACAAATCAAAGTAACAACAATCTTTTGCCATAATTTTAATTTTTTATCTTTTTTATTTTTTTTGTCTTCTTTTTTATTTTTTTTGTCTTCTTTTTTATT